>JAGONM010000059.1 GCA_017993055.1 Armatimonadota bacterium | reverse complement strand
AGCAGCACGATCACACCGAGCTGGGCGGAGCAGGGGATGGCGAAGTTGAGGATCGAGGCCGCGATCGTCTTCTCCCGGTGCGTGCCGAGTATCCGCGTCGTGATGGTCGCCATCGTTATGCAGCCGAATCCGAGGATGATCGGCACCACCGCCCGACCGTTCAGACCTATGCTGTTGAGCGCACGATCCGCAAGAGTCGCAAGCCTGGGAAGGTATCCGCTGTCCTCTAGCAGCGACAGGGCCAGGTAGAACCCCGCGACGAGCGGCAGAAGCAGGCCGATGAGATAGGTCACCGTCATGGTCACCACGCCGAACCGGCCTACCAGCATGGTCGCGATCACCGATCCCTCCGGCGCGAACCTGTGGACCAACGCTCGGGCCGCCGGTTCCCAGTAACCCTGCATGACTGTGCCTTCAGTGAACCCCACCACTTTCTGAGCCACGAGAACAGCCACGAGTTCGTACATCAGGTAAAGAACACCCGCCAGGATCGGCAGGCCGGCCCAGGGATGGATCGTGAGACTGCCCAGCCTCAGTGCGAGCCTCCTGCCGATGCCGACCTCGCGCAAAACGTGGCCGACGATGTCGTTGACCCGCTCCCTGCGGCGGACGTAAAACTCCTCCCGGCGCCTCCCCGGTTCCAGGCCGTGCCTCTCGGAGACGACCTCGTCGCCCTCGAGCACGAGCAGCGCCTCCCTCGTGGAGCCGACCGAACGAAGCTCATTCTTCATCAGTCGGGCGATCTCCGGATCGGCGTGACCCGGACGGGCATTCTCGATGGCTTCCCCGACTTCCTCGAGACCCGCATTCTTCGTGGCCACGGTCGGTATTACCGGCACCCCCAACAGATCGGAGAGCAGGTCCACGTCTATCTCCAGCCCCTCGCTCCCGGCCTCGTCCATGAAGTTCAGTGCGACCACCATCGGCGCGCCCATGTCGGCGAGTTGAAGAGTGAGGAAGAGATCGCGCTCCAGGTGGACGGCGTCCACGACGTTTACGACGATGTCGGCGTCCAGGATGATGTCCCGGGCAACTCGCTCCTCATCGTTGAAAGACGAGACGCCGTAAATACCCGGGGTGTCAATGATGAGATCGGCGCCCGAATGCCCGCGCGTGATCTCTACGGTGGTGCCGGGATAGTTCGAGACTTCGGCGTAGATGCCTGTGAGGTAGCCGAAGAAGACGGACTTGCCGACATTGGGGTTGCCCGCCAGCGCGATCCGCCTGGCGGGTCCTTCAGAGACCGGCTTCGGGCCGTGATGACGATGTCGGTGCAGTCGTGATCGGGTGCGCATGCGCGGCTCGTTTCTCAGTGAGTCCTCATCGCGGCAGAGCGCCGATGTATCGTCGAACCACTATGCGTCGCGCCAGTTTACGGCCGACTGCTATCTCCTGACGGTTACAGCGAATCACCAGCGGTCCGAAGGGAAGCTTCTCCTGGCAGACGACTCTGGCGCCCCCGGATATGCCTAGGCGCACGAGTTGGTCTCTGTGGGCCGGGTCGTTGATTGACACGATCTGGACCTCGGAGCCCCTCACGCACTGATCGAGTGTCATAGTGCCTTCCCTCCGTCTCGAAGCGCTCTGGACCCGCGGTGGGATGAGCTTCCCGCGCACTCCGCGCATACGCCGCTGATCTCGAGCCGGTGGCCGTCCGGAGCAAAAGCGTGCGCGGCACAGACTCGGTCCTGCAGTCTCTCTATCTCATCATCCTTGAACTCTATGGTCCGGCCGCAGCGCGAGCATATCATGTGGTCGTGATGCTCGTGGCCGTAGGTGTGCTCGTAATGCCCGTGCTTCTCCCCCAGGTGGACGCACCTCAACAGACCGCACTCGACGAGCAGAGGCAGCGTGCGGTAGACGCTCGCCCTGGAGACCCGCGTACCCCTGCGGCGCAGGCCCATTACGATGTCCTCCGCCTCGAAGTGGTCGTGGCGGCTGAACACCTCACGCAGTATCCTGATGCGCTCCGACGTGAGCCTGAGCCCCTCACCGCCGAGGTACTCCCTGAATACCCGATCCTCATCTCTGCATGCGGCCGTCACGGCGATTGACCCCCTGATGGTACTCGACTCGGCGCTCTTATTGCAACTCAGTCTCAATCTCACTACCCTGATTATGCCACAGCGGTCGGCATATGTCAAGCCTTTTCCACCGCGGAATCCGTCAAATCGGCCGGCGCGCGGTCTCTGAGTTCGAAGTCCGCCGCGGAATATGTCAGTTATTTTTGAAAATCTCAACAAATGGGCCTCCGGGCACTTGGCGAACGGGGCGGTTTTGTGGTAGAATTCGATGGATTACGACGAAATCATCGTGGATTTGGTGCAGGTAACCGATTACATCGGGATTGCGTGCGGTCGTGGCGATGTCCCGTTTTATTTTGGTCGAGCTTGTGAATATTTTCACAAGCGTACCGGCAGCCGCAGATATCCGCGGATCAACGGAGGAATAGACCTGCAGGAGACGGTTCGATCGGATGATGCTCCGCGGGACGGACCTGAACACTATGCCGAATGAACGAAATGGATCTTGCACAGGCGTGACCATCGAAGAGGTCAAGTCGGCGCTCATGGCCGAAGTGCTCTGCTGCGAGGATAAGCTGGGCGAGGAGATATGCAACGCCTGCGGTTGCGACCTTATGAGTGACGTGCTTGCATTCACCAAGCCAGGCGCGCTTCTGCTCACCGGCCTGACGAACAGCCAGGTGATACGCACGGCCGAGATACTCGACCTCAAGGGGGTCATCTTCGTCCGCAACAAACGCCCCGACGATGCGACGATCGCGATGGCGACGGAGATCGGGATTCCACTGCTCTCATCGCCGTACCCTCTCTATGAGAGCTGCGGCCTGCTGTACGCCAAGGGGCTGGATGGGTGCATGCGGGTTGAATGATTCCGTCGGCGGGCAGACCCCGACATCGGCAGGCTCCGAGAACGGCGCCGAGCTGAGGTACGCGTTCAAGATCGAAGGCGGGAACTTCGCTGCGGCGGGGAGCGTCTCGACGCGCATCAAGAAGATGCTGCAGCAGATCGGAGTCGGAGCGGACACTATCCGCAGGGCGGCTGTGGCGACGTACGAGGCCGAGATGAACGTCGTCATCCATGCCGATTCGGGCGAGATCACGCTGGCCGCAAACCCGGCGCAGATCAGGATCATCGTGCAAGACAAGGGGCCGGGCATCCCGGACGTGAATCTGGCGATGCAGCCGGGGTGGTCTACCGCGAGCGACGCCGTCAGGGAGATGGGTTTCGGCGCGGGAATGGGACTGCCGAACATCAAGAAGTGCACCGACGCGATGGAGATTCGAACGGAGATAGGCGTCGGGACGACGCTCGAAATGGTTTTCAACAATGGGTGAAACTTCAGTGCCGCAGGAGTACTTTCACTCGGTCAGACTGATCGAGGACAAATGCAAGGGCTGCGTCAACTGCATCAAGCACTGTCCCACCGAGGCGATCCGCGTGCGGGACGGCAAGGCCCGGATCATCCAGATCAAGTGCGTTGACTGCGGAGAATGCGTACGCAACTGCCCGAATCAGGCGAAGACCGCAATCGCCGACGACTTGAGCAGGCTGCAGGACTTCAAGTACAGGATCGCGCTGCCGGCTCCCGCTCTGTACGGCCAGTTCAGGGGAGGCATCAAACCCGAGAAGATAATCGCGGGGCTGCTCGACCTCGGCTTCGACGATGTTTTCGAAGTGGCCTACGGCGCCGAACTCGTCTCAGCGAAGATTCGCGAGATACTTAAGAACCCGGACCGTCCGAGGCCGTTGCTCTCGTCGGCCTGTCCGGCGGTCGTCAGGCTGATCCAGATTCGTTTCCCGGGCATGATAGGGAACATCGTGCCGGTCGTCTCACCAATGCGGGCCGCCGCAAGGCTCGCCCGGTCGCAGAAGGCCGCCGAACTCGGCATCGCGCCGGAAGAAATCGGGCTGTTCTTCATCACGCCCTGCCCCGGCAAGGTCAGCGCGATAGCCGACCCTGTCGGATTCGACGCCCAGTGCGTTGACGGGGCCATTCCGATAAGGGATGTCTACGGCAAGCTGCACAACTTCGTGTACAACGCGACCGACGAAGACGTGAAGAAGGCGCTCCGCCAGGCGTCCGGAGTCGGGATCGGCTGGGCGCGAAGCGGCGGCGAGGTGCTCTCCATCGGCGCGAAGAGGCACGTCTCGGTGGACGGCATACACAACGTCATACAACTGATGGAGGAGATCGAGCACGGCAAACTGCTCGACATGGACTACATCGAGCTTCAGGCGTGCGTCGGCGGATGCGTCGGCGGAGTCCTCCAGGTCGAGAACTCCTTCATATCCCGTCGGCGGATTCGCGAGATATCCTCCGACTCGGCGCCGATTCCGTCCGACGACGAGATCGCGGCTCACCAGGCCGAACTGCTGAGCAGAGTTGATCCATCCGTGCTGGAGTTCGACAGACAGATCGAACCGAGGCCGACGCTCAGCCTCGACGAAGACATGGCCGTGGCGATCCAGAAAATGGAACGCATCGAGGAGATAACCGAGAGCCTCCCGAGCCTGGACTGCGGATCGTGCGGGGCTCCGAACTGCAGGGCCCTCGCGGAGGACATCGTGATGGGGCTGGCCGTAGAGACCGACTGCGTGTTCATATTGAGAGATCGAGTGCAGGCTCTCGCTCAGGAGCTGATGACCCTCGCCGAGAAGGTCCCGCCGGCGATGGGCGGTCAGCAGAAACTGAACGGACCGCAAGGCGAGGCATCACAGGAGTAGAGACATGCTGCTGAACGAAGTGATTCAGAGACTCGGTCTCGCGCAGAGAGCGGGCGGACCGCCCGAGGGAGTCGAGGTCACGGGCGGGTACTCGTCCGACCTCCTCAGCGACGTGATCGGGAACGCGGGGGCCGGCCACATCTGGGTGACGATTCAGATTCACCAGAACATAGTGGCGGTCGCCACCCTGCTGGGGCTGTCGGCCGTCGTGATAGCCGGCGGCGCGGAGCCGGAAGAGAAGACTATCGAGAAGGCCGACGAGGAGGGCATCAGGATACTCACGACCCCCGCGAAGGCTTACGAGGTCGTCGGCAGGCTCTACGAACTGGGGATTCGGTAAGATGCCGCGCCGCGTGGAGGCCGACCTGCACGTGCATACGCTGCTCTCCGCGTGCGCGGCGGTCGAGATGCTCCCGGAACTGATCATCCGCGAGGCGGAAGCCAAGGGCCTGGATGTGATCGCTATCACAGATCACAACACGGCGGAAAACGTGTGGGCCGTGCTAGAAGCGGCCAAAGGCAGCTCGGTCAAGGTTCTGCCCGGAATGGAATGCGAGACTCGCGAGGGGATACACGTAGTCTGCATCTTTGACAAACTGGAATCGGCGCTGGCCCTGCAGGAGGAAGTGTACGCGGCTCTGCCGGAGACTCCGCACGGCCACGAGAGCTTCGACGAGCAGATGAAGGTTGACGCCTGCGGGGAGTTCCTCGGGTTCAACGAGCATCTGTGTTCGACCCCAGCCGACATCGGCCTCGATGAACTGACCGAGCGGGTTCGCTCGCTGGGGGGTCTGGCGGTACCGGCGCACGTGGATCGGCCCTCGATGAGCCTGATCGCGGTGCTCGGATTCGTGCCGCCCGACCTGGACGTGCCGGCGCTGGAGATATCGAAAAACATTACGCCGGAGAAGGCGACGGAGAAGTTCCCGAGCATCCGTGGAAGGACCCTGATCTCGTCCTCGGACGCTCACTGCCTGAACGACATCGGGGCGGGTCGGACCGCGTTTCACCTGGAATCGCGAACCGCGGAGGAGATTGCGCTGGCCTGCGAGGGTCTGGGCGGGCGCCGCGTCGGATCAAACGAATAGAGATGGATGTACTTGAGATGACAAACGACAAGGACGGCGAGCCGTCAGTCAAAGAGAAGAGCGCAGAGGGGATTGTCGGCGAGATCGAGCGGATCGTAGCCGAACACAGGGAGATGCCCGGCGCGTTGATACCGGTGCTCGACGCCGTGCAGGAACGCCTGGGATACCTGCCGGAGTGGGCTCTGCTGAAGATAGCCGAGGGTCTGGACATCCCTCTGAGCAAGACGGCCGGCGTCGCGAGCTTCTACAACTTCTTCCACATGAAGCCTCAGGGCAAGCGGAAGTTGCAGGTATGCATGGGAACCGCGTGCTACGTGCGGGGATCGCAGAGCGTCTTCAACCGAGTGATCGCGGAGTTGGGCCTCGGGGCCGGCGGCGGGACGACCGAGGACGGCGAGTTCACCGTCGAGGCGGTCCGATGCGTCGGAGCGTGCAGCCTTGCGCCGGTCGTAGTGATCGGGGAGAAGGTCCATGCCAGGGTCTGCCCGAGCAGGGTCGCCGAGATCCTGGAGAAGAAGAAGGACAAGCAGCCCGCGGAGGTCTGAGTGCGCGATCTCTCCCTGCACATCCTGGACATCGCGCAGAACTCGCTCTCTGCCGGCGCGACCACCGTCACGTTTACGCTCTCGCTCCGGAGGGAAGAGAACCTGCTCAGCCTGGAGATTGCCGACGACGGCCGCGGGATGGACAGGGAGACTCTGGAGAAGGTGACCGATCCTTTCGTGACTTCGCGGACGACCCGCAAGGTGGGTCTGGGGTTGCCTCTTCTGTCCGCGGCGGCGGAGCGAAGCGGCGGTTCGATGCGGATCGAGTCGAGCCCCGGGGAAGGCACGACGGTTTCCGCCGACTTCGAGTACGACAATATTGACCGGGCGCCCGTGGGGGACCTCGCGGCGACCCTGATCAGCCTGATAGCGGTGAACCCGGATGTCAGATTCGTCGTCCGTTACGATGTAGACGGCAAGGAATATGTTTTCGACACGCGTGAGGTCGTCGAGGAACTCGGCGGCGTCCCGATCAACAACCCGCTCGTGATCGAGTGGATTAGAAGGCACCTGGATGAGGGCATCCGGGATGCGGGAACGATTGACTAGAGAAAGGGTACAGCAAAGACATGAAGAGTCTCGATGATCTCCGCAAGGTGAGAGAGCAGGCCCAGCAGGCCATGAAGGTGCGTGACGGGCAGTTCAAGGCCAGGATCGTCGTCGCCATGGGAACGTGCGGCATCGCCGCCGGAGCCCGCGACGTGATGTCGGCCATCCTCGACGAGTTGAGCAAGCGCGGCATCCAGGATATCGCCGTGACGCAGACCGGCTGCAAGGGCCTCTGCGAGCAGGAGCCGATGATGGACGTCAGCAAGCCGGGCCAACCGACCGTGACCTACGGGTACGTGACGCCCGACCGCGCGCGGACCATCATAAGCCAGCATCTCGTCAACGACAACATCGTCGGCGAGTGGGTTGTGGCTTCGTCCCAGGAATAGCGGCCCTGGGGATCTGAATGACAATCAGGGTCTGGAGTTCTGCTGAATCATGAAGTTGGAGCGTTCACATATTCTGGTATGCGCCGGGGCGGCATGCATCGCTTCGGGTGCTCACGAGGTCGAGGACTCGCTCAGAAAAGAGATAGAGTCGGCGGGCCTCGCCACCGAGATCAGCGTGTACGACACGGGCTGTGTCGGCACGTGCGACCTCGGGCCGGTCATCATCGTCTATCCGGAGGGCATATTCTACACGAAGGTCGGCGCCGAGGACGCCGGGGAGATCGTCTCGGAGCATCTCGTGAAGGGCCGCATAGTTCAGAGGCTCCTTGCCAAAGAGGGCGACGAGGCCATGCCTCGCTATGAGGACATTCCCTTCTTCGCCAAGCAGACGCGGATCGTCCTGAAGAACCTCGGCACCATTGACCCGAACACCATCGAAGACTACATCGCCGCGGACGGCTATGCGGCCCTCGGCAAGGCGATTACCGAGATGACGCCTGAACAGGTGATCGCCGAGATCGGTCATTCGGGCCTGAGAGGCCGCGGCGGCGCGGGATTCCCCACAGCCCGGAAATGGGAGTTTGCCCGCGAGGCGCAGGGCGACCTCAAGTACGTGGTCTGCAACGGAGACGAGGGCGATCCGGGCGCCTTCATGGACCGTTCGCTTCTCGAGGGCGACCCTCACGCGATCATCGAGGGAATGGCGATCGCGGCCTATGCCGTCGGCGCCCGACAGGGCTTCGCTTACGTCCGCGCCGAGTATCCTCTAGCCATCCAGAGGCTTCAGAAGGCGATTGACCAGGCGCGGGAGTTCGGGCTGCTCGGCAGGGGAGTGTTCGGCGCGCTCGACTTCGACATCCAGATACGCAAGGGCGCGGGAGCGTTCGTCTGCGGTGAGGAGACCGCGCTGATGGCGTCAATCCAGGGAGAGCGCGGCGAGCCGAGGACCAAGCCGCCCTACCCCGCCGTCTCCGGATTGTGGGGAAAGCCGACGCTCATCAACAACGTCGAGACCTATGCAAACGTCCCGGCGATAATCCGCAACGGCGGCGACTGGTACGCGCAGTACGGCACCGAGAAGAGCAGGGGCACCAAGGTGTTCGCGCTCGCCGGCAACATCGTCAACACCGGCCTGATCGAGGTCCCGTTCGGCACGACCCTGCGCGAGATTGTCTATGAAATCGGCGGCGGGATTCCGAACGGCCGCCGGTTCAAGGCGATCCAGACAGGAGGACCGTCGGGCGGATGCCTGCCGGCGAGCCTGCTGGACATGCCGGTGGACTACGACTCGCTTCAGAAGGCGGGCTCGATCGTCGGCTCCGGCGGCCTGATCGTGATGGACGACGATACCTGCATGGTGGACGTGGCCCGGTTCTTCCTCGAGTTTACCATGGAGGAGTCCTGCGGCCAGTGCGTTCCGTGCCGCGAGGGATGCAAGCGGATGCTCGAGATCCTGAATCGGATCACGCAGGGCGGCGGCAGGCCCGAGGACATTGACCTCCTGGAAGCGCTCGCCACGAACATAGAGACCGCGTCTCTGTGCGGCCTCGGGCAGACCGCGCCAAACCCGGTTCGCGCCACGCTCCGCTACTTCCGCGACGAGTATGAGGCGCACGTCAACGAGAAACGGTGTCCGGCCGGGGTCTGCACGGCCCTCATCAACTACAACATAATCGCGGAGCGGTGCACCGGCTGCACGCTCTGCGCTAAGAACTGCCCGGTGGGAGCGATCACCGGGAGCCGCCGCGAACCGCACGTCATCGCGGCGGACAAATGCACGAAGTGCGGAATCTGTATGGAGAGTTGCCGGTTCGAGGCAATCATCAAGGGATAGGTTGCGGCCGGAAGACCGGAGGCGGCGCATCGCGGGTCTCCAGTCTGAAGTCTGCGGTCTCCCGACTGCATATTCGAAAACGGAGGTGTACGCTTGAGTTCAGGGCAGAAGTGCGCAGAGTGTTCTGCGGACGTAAAGACAATCGTTGCCAGACATAACGCGTTCAGAGGCAACCTGCTGCCTATCCTGCACGACGTACAGGCGAAGTTCGGCTTCCTGCCTGAGCACGCGATGCAGGAGGTGGCCGACGGTCTGGATATCCCGGTAAGCGAGGTGTACGGCACCGCAACGTTCTACACTCTCTTCAGCACGAGCCGGAGAGGGCAGTACGTAGTGAGGGTCTGCGACAGCGCTCCTTGCCACATCGAGGGCTCCAAGGCGATCATCAAGGCGATCACGGACGAACTCGGCATCAAGAACGGCGAGACGACGGAAGACGGCAAGTTCACTCTGGAACACGTGAGCTGCTTCGGGGTCTGCGGAGTCGCGCCGGCGATCATGGTGAACGACGAGGTCCACGGCAACCTGACGCCGGAGATGATCCCGGGAATCCTCGGCAGCTATGCGGAGAAGGAGGCCTGATATGCCATTCTACAGATCGCACATTCTAATCTGCAACGGCACGTCGTGCGTGCTCAAGGGAAGCAGGGCCGTGCAGGCCGCGCTCACCGAGGAGATCAGGAAGGCCGGCCTGGAGAAGGAGATCCGCGTAGTGGAGACCGGCTGCCTGGGTATCTCCGAGCACGGTCCCGTGATCACGGTATACCCGGAAGGCACGGTCTACGTCCATCTCACACCCGCTGACGCGAAGGAGATCGTCGAGGAGCATCTCCTCAAGGGGCGGATCGTCCAGAGGCTGATGTACAAAGGCGAAGTGTCGGCGGCGGGGCCGGCCGCCGAAGTGCCCTTCGTCGCGAAGCAGCAGAAGGTTGTGCTGAAGAACTGCGGCGTGGTCAACCCGGAGTCAATCGAAGAGTACGTCGCAGGGGGCGGCTACGAGGCGCTCGGCAAGGCTCTGACTTCGATGACCCCGGAGCAGGTCATTGACGAGGTCAAGAAGTCGAACCTGCGGGGGCGCGGGGGCGCTGCATTCCCATGCGGGATAAAGTGGGAAGCCGCGAGAAACGCCCCGGGCGCGCCCAAGACGATCATCTGCAACGCCGACGAGGGCGAGCCGGGCAACTTCAAGGACAGGCTGATCCTGGAGGGCGACCCGCACAGCCTCGTCGAGGCAATGATCATCGCCGGCTTCGCGGTCGGCGCGGACAAGGGCTACGTCTACATCCGAGGCGAGTACAAGCAGTCCGTCGAGAACCTCCAGAAGGCGATCGCGGACGCGAAGGCGATGGGTCTGCTCGGAGAGGACATCTTCGGGTCCGGCTTCGACTTCGAGATTGAGGTCTTCAAGGGCGCGGGCGCATACGTCTGCGGCGAGGAGACCGCCTTGATCGAGTCGCTCGAAGGGCGCCGGGGTGAAGCGATGGTGAAGCCGCCGTACCCGCCGACTCAGGGGCTCTGGGGAGCGCCGACCGTCATCAACAACGTCGAGACGCTGGTCAACATCCCGCAGATCATCCTGAACGGCGCT
The DNA here is from genome assembly GCA_017993055.1 of Armatimonadota bacterium. Classification (NCBI taxonomy): domain Bacteria; kingdom Bacillati; phylum Armatimonadota; species Armatimonadota bacterium. The sequence goes on along the minus strand of JAGONM010000059.1, from coordinate 1,799 downwards.
GACTGGTACAATACCATCGGCACGGAGAAAAGCAAGGGAACCAAGATCTTCTCCCCGTGCGGCGACGTTCTTCAGCCCGGCGTGATCGAGGTCCCGTACGGGGCCACGATGCGCGAGGTCCTCTACGAGATGGCGGGCGGCACGAAGTCCGGTAAGGAGATCAAGGCCGTGCTGATCGGCGGGCCGTCCGGCGTGTGCGTCGGCAAGGAGAGCCTCGACCGGCAGTTCGCCTATGAAGACCTCTCGCCGGGCGCCGGCGCGCTGATAGTCATAGACGAGGACAAGTGCATAGTTGATCTCATCCACAACTGCCTTGCGTTCTTCAAGCACGAGTCGTGCGGACAGTGCATCCCGTGCAGGGAAGGCGTGAAGCGGATGTATGACATAGCGACGAGATGGATCGAGGGCGAGGGACAGGTCGGAGATATCGAGGTCATGCAGGACCTCGCCGACAACATGGCGTCGTCTTCGAGGTGCGGACTCGGACAGTTCGCGGGCATGGCCTTCACGACCAGCCTGAAGCTGTTCCGAGACGAGTATGCGGCTCACGTGACCGACCGGACATGCCCGACCGGGGTCTGCGCGATGAGCAATGGAAGGAGTGCCGAAGTACATGGCTAAGACAATGAACATCACCATAAACGGCCAGCAGGTGCAGGCCGAGGAGGGAATGACGATCCTCCAGGCCGCCCAGAAGGCCGGAATATACATCCCCACGCTCTGCTATCACCCCGACCTCAGCGTCGAGGGCGTGTGCAGAATCTGCGTGGTCGAGGTAAAGGGTCAGAGGCTGCTCTGCCCGGCCTGCGCGTACCCGGTGTCCGAGGGGCTCGAGATCAACACTCACTCCCCGAAGGTCCGCGAGGCGCGCCGGCTGATAGTCGAGCTGCTGCTGGCAAACCACCCCCAGGACTGCCTGACCTGCTCCGCCAACCAGAAGTGCGAACTTCAGAAGCTGGCGAAGGAGTTGGGAATCCAGGAGATCCGCTTCCAGGGCGAGCGCCGCGAGGAGCCGATGGACATCTCGAGCCCGTCCCTGATCCGCAACCCGGAGAAATGCATACTTTGCAAGAGATGCATCCGGGTGTGCCACGAGATCCAGTCGGTCGGTGCGCTCTTCGCGAGCCACCGCGGGTGGGAAACTACGATCGGACCGGCGCTCGACAAGCCGCTGGCGGACGTCGTGTGCGTCTACTGCGGGCAGTGCATCAACCGCTGCCCGACCGGCGCGTTGAAGGCGAAGGACCCGGCCCCCGAGATCTGGGATGCCATCTACGACCCGGATAAGTTCGTAGTCGTCCAGACCGCGCCGGCGGTCCGCGCGGCGATCGGCGAGGAGTTCGGCATGCCGCCGGGAAGCCTCGTCACCGGCAAGATGGTCTCCGCCCTGCGGATGCTCGGCGTCAACAAGGTGTTCGACACCGACTTCACCGCCGACCTGACGATCATGGAGGAAGGCTACGAGCTGATCGGTCGAGTGCAGAACGGCGGCACCCTGCCGATGATCACATCGTGCAGCCCGGGTTGGATCAAGTTCATCGAGCACTTCTACCCGGATCAGCTCCCGCATCTCTCGACGTGCAAGTCGCCGCAGCAGATGTTCGGTGCCCTGGCGAAGACTTACTACGCGCAGAAGATGGGCATAGACCCCGCGAAGATGGTGGTCGTCTCGATCATGCCCTGCGCCGCGAAGAAGTTCGAGTCGGAGAGGCCCGAGATGTTCTCGAGCGGCTACCAGGATGTGGACTACGTCCTGACGACCCGCGAGGCGGCGGGCATGATCAAGGAGGCGGGCATTG
>JAGONM010000058.1 GCA_017993055.1 Armatimonadota bacterium | reverse complement strand
ACGCCCTCCCACGCGCAGTCGAACGCGCCGGGGAGCCTGCGGAACGAGTCGTGCGACCCGGCCCTCGCGCCGTCAATGCTCACGCTCACCCGCTGGACGCCGGACTCCCTGATCCTGCGCGCGATCTGGGGGGTCACGAGTGTGCCGTTGGTGGCGAGGGCGACCCTCAGCCCTCTCTCGTCGGCGTAGGAGGCGATCTCGAAGATGTCAGGCCGCACGAGCGGCTCTCCCCCGCTCAGCACCAGCACCGGCTTGGCGACCGACGCGATCTGATCCACGAGCGTCTTCGCCTCGCCGAGCGTGAGGTCGTCCGGCGAGCGCTCCTCGACCGGGCACGCGCGGCAGTGGACGCACTTCAGGTTGCAGGCGGTCGTCGTCTCCCAGAAGACGAGCCGCGGGACATGCTGGGTGGGCTTGCTCATCACGGGGATTATACCACCGCGCGCGCAAACCCGCCATTCCTCGGAACGGCGGGCCGCAAAGCTCCCCTCCTTATCAAGGAGGGGCCGGGGGAGGTTCCGGGAGGGCGCGGGAAGCAGAACCCCCTCGGCCCGGAGGCCGGTCCCCCTTGACAAGGGGGACAGCAGACTCGTCACCCTGAACTTGATTCAGGGTCCATCCGGTTCTGGATGCTGAGTCGAGCTCAGCATGACGTACGTCTCCGCATCCCTCCTCCCCGCGTCTTTCCCCCGTCATTGACACTTTCCCGGCGCGGTACTATACTGACTCCGTCACCGCGGATTGGAATCCGCTCCTACTAAGTCCGGGGGAGGGAATAGCCGTGAGCCAGCCCTTTGCAGTCGGCGGCGCTCCGATGCCGTCACAAGAGATCAGCCTGATCCTGGAAGAGGGATCGCCCGCGCTGACCCGCTATCTCGGCGAGGAGATCTACGCGAACACCGATCCCGAGTACGTCTCCCGCCAGCGGGAGCGCTTCATCGCCACCATGCGCATCCACGCCGCGAGGGTCGGCGAGAGGCCGACGTACCTACTGCGCGCGCCCGGCCGCCTCAACGCGTTCCTCGAGTACATGGACATCTGCAAGGGCGACCACATCTCCACCACGATTGACGGAGACATCCCGGTGGCGGTCAGCCCGCGCGACGACGACATCGTTACCGCGACCAACGCCTACCCGATGTTCCCCCCGGGCAGGTTCTCCATATCCGAGGAGGTCGCCGCCTTCCGAGGCGCGCCCTGGACCGAGGCGGTCTCCGGCGGCCTTCCGGACGACTGGGCATCCCGCACGCTCGTCCACCCGCACTACGGTCAGCCGGAGGGGCAGTGGCTGAACTACGTCCGAAGCCCGTTCCTGCGCGTCGCGTGGGAACTCCCGGGCGTCGAGCTGCGCGGCGCGGACATGACCTTCGGGCCGAGCGCCCTCCCGCTCCGCACCGGAATGAGCTCTTCCTCCGCGATCATCGTGCTCTCGTTCCTCAGCCTCTACCTCGCAAACGCCGGACGCCTGCCGGAGTGGACGTTCGGCGAGGTCTGCGAGATGCTCGGCGAGGCCGAGTGGTACGTCGGGACCCGCGGCGGCGCGAACGACCAGACCACCATCCTGCGCAACCAGCCGAACGGCCTTCTCTACAACCGCCACTCCAGGTCGCCGCTCGAGTCCACGCAGCTTCCCCCGCTCCACGGCGTCAAGGTGGTCATCGCAAACTCGCTCTGGGAAGTCAGCCCGCATCTCGGGGCCGCGGAGATCGTGAACCTCCGAAAGCAGTGGATGAAGAAGGCGAACGAGATGCTGACGCTCATCATCCGGGCCGTTCGCGGACACCTCGACTCAGGCGGCGGCACGGAGCCCGGCTGGCTCGGCAAGCTCATCGCGGAGCGCTTCGAGATGCTTCCCCCGAACGAGGCCCCCCTGCTCGACTCCCGCCCGGAGCTCTGGGACTCGATCGCCGCCCGCTATGCGCACCTCGGCAGTCTGGCGGAGGACCTTCTGGGCGTTCCGGACGAGGCGATCTCGGAGCTGATCGGCTTCCTGCCCGCGGGGGCCTCGGGGCCGGAGACCGAGCGCATCCTGGCGGACGCGCCGTCAGCGGGACCGGACGGGGCCGGGCAGTCCGAATGCCGGTGCCGCAACGCCGCCCAGTTCTTCCACAAGCAGAACCGGATCGGCCGGAGCATCGAGCGCATCCTGAACGAGGCCGACGGGAAGCTCCAGTCCGGCGAGCTGACGGCGGACGCCCCCGACTACGACGACTACCGGCGCCGGATCGGCGGCTCGATGGACGCCATCCAGGCGAGCCTGCGGGACGACTTCCAGGTCAGCAACGTGCAGTTCGAGCGGCTCTTCGAGATCGCGGACGGCGGCCCGGGGTACCTCGGCGGAAAGCTGATGGGCGCGGGCACCGGCGGGTACGCGGCGCTCCTCATCCGCGCCCAGGACGAGGAAGCCTTCTGCGAGTACCTCGACAAGCGCTACTACGGCAGCGCGGATAACTTCGCGGAGTACAGGTGGGCGCTCGACGAGCTGGAGGAGACCTCGGAGGACGGCTCGCCGGGGCACAAGGCTGCGCTCGAGATGAAGATCAACCTGCACAACGCGCTCAAGTACCCCTCGGAACAGCGCCGAGCGGTCACATTCAGCCGGGGCGCGTGCGTCGTGGAGTTGGATCGGTTCAGGGATTAGTGGGGCACCGGATGAAGTCCGTAGCCGCACCCTTCACTGGCACGCTCTGGTCTCGCAGGCATAAGGCCTGCGGCTACAGCGTTGACCCTGTCCAAGACCCGCTAGTCCTGAGTGCGCGCTCCGGCGCGTGTATCGAAGGACGGTGGCACCTGTAGTGGCCGCGCCTCAGTGCCGGCCAGACGCCCTTCGATACACTCTCCGCTTCGCTCCGAGCACTCAGGGCTGACGGAGCGGGTGGAGCAACCGCACCACTCACGGGTGCGCTCTGATCTCGCGGGCATAGAGCCTGCGGCTACAGCGCGGACTTCCTCCGGAGGCTTCTACCCCATTAACTTCCCGCTCAGCCGGGCCAGCAGCTCCCCGCGCGCCGGGTCCGGGTCGTCCACGATGATGCGCCACACGCCCGCCTCGGTCCGGGAGCCGCGCGCGAAGATGAACGCCTTCTCGCCTCCCGCCTTCATCTCGACCCGCCAGCCGCCGGTCTCGTCTCCCGTCCGCGCCTTCACCTGGTGCGTCCCCTCGAAGTCGAGGAACCCGTATGAGCCGTAGTGCCTGCTGAGTTTCGGCCAGAGCGCCTTCTCGAACCGCTCCTCGATGCGGGCCTTCATCTCCGCGTGGCTTAGCGGCGCGGCCTCGAACCGGAACATCCGGTTGAAGTGCCTCGGCACCGCCCTCACGATCTCCGGGAAGCGCAGGCGGCCGCCCTCGGCGCAGACCGGCTCGCGCATGTTCCGCCTCAGCACCGCCGTCCACTGCTTCGCCAAGTCGGGCTGCTCGTCGCCGATAGCCGCGCACATCGCCGTCTGAAGGCCGTCGCGGCACGTGAACTCTCCGAAGATCGTGCCGCCGTTCGCGCCCTCGACGCCGATGGGGACCTCGTAGCCCTCCTGCCGGAGCTGGTGCATCCGCGTGACGACGTTGATCTCGCCGGTCTCGACCATGAAGACCTTCGCCTTGAAGAGCCGCGCGATCTCCTCCGACGCGCCGGAGGTGGCGTCCGAGAGCACGACCGCGAGCTTCCGCGCGCCGTTCCGCCCGGCCCGCATCTCCCAGTGGGCGAGCGCGAGGGCGATGTTGACCGCCGCCACCGTCTGCGGCGGGATGATGACGGCGTCCTCGTCGTAGCCGGGGAGCACGATGTTCCCCCGGTCCGCGTCGTAGTCGAACGCGATGCCGAACCGCGCGCCGTTCCGGGCCGCCGCCCTCGCCACGCGCAGGAGCATGTGCCTGCCGCTCGTGCCGTCAATGCTGTCGGTGTCAATCGCGTGCTCGGGGTAGCCGATCTCGGCGTTGACCTCGATCGCCCGCACGCCGAAGTGCTCCAGCACGCGCGCGCCGATCCCGCAGGCCGCCCCGCCGTTCGGGTCGAGCAGGGCCGGGCCGCGGATGAGCGGCTTCAGGCAGTGCGGCTGAATCCCCCACTGCCGCCCGATGAGGTCGAGGTAGGCGCGCTCCGCCTTCACCCGGTGGACGTGGTCCTCGCCGTTGCCGTATGCCTTCCGAAGCCTGGCGTCGTCAACCTTCGCGATGGAGGCCGCGAACTCGGGTGCGTGCCCGGCGGCTGTCGAGGCCACATCGCGCACGACCGCGCCCATCGCCGCCGCGGAGAGCAGGGCGCCGGGAGGGGCGTCGTGCGGGCCGGCCTGCACGCCCGTCAGGAACTTGAAGCCGTTGTCGGTCAGCGGGTTGTGGCTCGCGGTGATCATGACCCCGCCGTGGGCCTTGAGGGCCGTGACGGCCGTCTCGATGAGAGGGGTCGTGATGATGCCGAGGTCGTAGATGCGCGCCCTGCACTTCGCGCGCTCAGCGCCCGCGAGGAACCCCCGGGCGAGCGCGGCGCCGATCGCGTCGCCGGTCGGGCGAGGGTCCTTGCCGATCAGCAGGGCGCCCTTGTCCATCCCGGCGAGGGCGCGCCTCGCGTAGGCGAAACCGTATGCCGAGGCGAGCGCGGCGTGCTCCCCGGATATCGCCGGCCCCCGGCCGAACGGGGTCCGCACGCCTGAGAACGACTGCACCAGCGCGGGGTTCCCAAGCGCCTGTTCGAGTTGTGAAATCAATGAGTTCATGCCTTGCTCCGCTCACACCGCTCCGTCAGCCCTGAGTGTGCCGGTGAATGACGGCATGTATCGAAGGGCGCTCTTGGGCACGAGGCCGCCCTTCGATACACTCTCCGCTTCGCTCCGAGCACTCAGGGCTCACGGTGTCTGTCGCACGTAAGACGCCGCGTCGCCCTGAACGAACGGGGCGTCATCCTGAACTCGATTCAGGATCCATCTCCCCTGGATGCCGGATCAAGTCCCGCATGACGAAAAGGCCCCCGGCCGCCCGAACGCCGCGCGGCGCGACGCCTCCACCAGCCCCTCTATCTCCTCGAACGTGAACCCGAAGCGCTCGACGAGCAGTTCGAGCTCCCCCGTAAGAGTTATGCCACAGACGCTCGGGTCATCCGTGTTGATCGTGATCGGGACGCCGGCGTCGTAGAGGCGGCGGACCGGGTGGCTCTCCAGCGACTCGACCGCCCTCGTAAGGACGTTGCTCGTCGGGCACAGTTCCAGGTAGACTCCGCGGTCCTTCACCAGCGCCACCACCTCCGGGTCACGGACGATCCTGACCCCGTGCCCGATCCTGGTCGCCCCGAGCGACTCGATGGCCCCCCGGACGCTCTCCGGGCCGGAGTCCTCGCCCGCGTGCGCGGTGATCCCGAGGCCCGCCTTTCTTGCGATACGGAACGGCTCGACGAACAGTTCCGGCGGGTAGCCGTCCTCCCGGCCCGCGATGTCGAGGCCGACGACACCCCGGTCCGCGTAGTCGAGCGCCAGTCGGGCTATCTCCATCGGCTTCGGCCAGGGCATGTCCATCGTCTGCTCGGAGAGGTCGCGGCTGATGCTGACGATCATCTCTGAGGTCGTGCCGGGAAAGGCGCGCGCGGCGGACTCGATGCCCACGACGATTCCGTCCATCACATCCGCGAGCGGGACCTTGTGGCAGAACGCCATGAACTCCGGGCTGAACCGCAGCTCGACGTAGCGGATGTTGTCGAGGTGAGCGTCCTCGACCGCCTCGTATGCTATGCGGGCGATCGCCTCCTTGTCGGTGAAGCACAGCTTGATCGTGCGGAACGGTGTGAAGAACTCACCCAGATCAGAGACCGGCCGTGATAGCTGGACGATCTTGGCGAGTTCGTCCGGATCGTAGGTCGGGAGCGGAACTCCCCGGTCGCGGCAGATATCGGCGATGGTGGCGGGCCTCACCGCGCCTTCGAGGTGGCGGTGGAGATCTATCTTCGGCAGGCTGAGCATTTGGTCGCGCATGAGAGCATTATATCACGTTGGACCCGTCGGAGGCGTTCCGCCGTTCAACTCCGTGCGGGACTACAACGTCCTCTTCAAGCAGGCGAAGAAGGAGCCGGTGTCGCCGTTCGCCATGCAGCTCCACTCGATGGAGGGCGACGTTGCCAACCACCAGCGGGCGCTCGACCTCTGCAAGCAGGCCGTGGCTCAGTATCGGCCATTCCGCGCCAGACAGGAAACCGCTCCCCGCGCGGTGAATACCTGTGCAAATGAAGAACAGCTCCTATTATGGGGATAACCTCACCATCATGCACGAGTACATCGCGGACGGATCGGTCGATCAGGTATGTCCTGACCGCCGCTGAGCTTCACACGGTTGCGTCGTTGGTAGGTGGGTTGCAGTGGTTGCACAGGGGAAGGGGAACACTCCGATGAGTGATGTTTTCATTGAGATTCGGGGAGGATCACTGGCTGCGGTGTATTCGGACATCGCTGATCTTCGTGCAGTCATCATCGACTGGGACAACATCGATGCGTCACCTAATCCGTTTGAGGGGTGCGGGCTTTTTACCCACGACCCGATTGCATCCATGGCCGCGAGCACTGCCGCGATGTGTCTAGCGGCGCTGGCCGAGGGTGAGGAATGATGCAACTGTCGATGCGCGACTACCTGGTCGGCTGCTACAAGAACAAGGCACAACTTGTACGGCACATGTCGGAGAGATGGGGGGAGGACAACCTGTACTGCCCGGCGTGCGATTCAGGGAGCTTGATCTCGACGGCGAACAACACACCCGCTGTCGATTTCCACTGTCCCGGATGCACCTCGCGTTTCCAGCTGAAGAGCGGGGCTACTTGGAGCGAGTCCCGTGTTCCGGATGCGGGATATGATGCCATGATGAGAGCCCTTCGCAGTGACGCAGTTCCCAACCTTATGGTCATGCAGTACGCTCCAGATTGGTCCGTCAGAAAGCTGCTCCTGGTGCCGTCCTTCTTCTTCAGTCCGTCGTGCATTGAGAAAAGGAAGCCGCTCTCCCCCAGTGCCAGACGAGCCGGTTGGGTCGGGTGCAACATCCTTCTTTCCTCTATCGCCGACATTGGCAAGCTAGAGATGGTACAGGATGGTTTGGTCAGCGATCCATCGCGCGTGCGCGACCGATACCGGATACTGAGTCCGCTTGCAGGGAGAGAGGTAGAGGCGCGAGGATGGACGCTCGATGTCCTCAACATGATCCGTCATAGGGAATGGCAGTCCTTCAGTCTGGAGGACGCATACACTCTCGAACCTGCACTTTCGGGGCTGTATCCGGCCAATCGGAACGTGCGCCCCAAGATACGTCAACAACTGCAAGTGCTCCGAGATATGGGCCTGATCCGGTTCTTAGGTGGCGGGCGCTATGTGTTCGTCGATGCACTCCCGTAAGCCTGATGAGTTGTACGATATCGTCGAATCCTGCAGCCCGGGGCCTTATTTGGAGCTGTTTGCCAGATATCCACGAGAGGGATGGCATCAGATGGGCGATGAAGCTCCATCCATGGGTGTTGCTCAACTGAGTGACTTGACTGCGGCAGGGTAGCCACACTTTCGCGAGGACTCGTCAATTCGACGCTCCGCTTATGGTTCTCCACTCGTGTATGCGTTCACAACCTACCGATTCCCTGACGACTCCCGTCGTCAGGGAATCGGAGAAGTTCAAGCCTGGGACGCAGCAGGGTTTGTCACCCTAGACCTTGAACATTGAACCGATTCGAGCCGAGAGGTGATATGCGATGGCGATACTGATTGATGCTGAGCAGTGCAATGGGTGCATGCTCTGCATGGAGATCTGTGTGCTGGGGAACTTCGAGGCGGGCGAGGACGGCAAGGTGCATTCCGCCGAGGGGGTGAGCTGCTTCGCCTGCGGGCACTGCGTGGCGGTCTGCCCGACCGGCGCGATGAGCCACTCCGAGTTGGAGTCGTCCCGGATCAAGGCGCTGGATCAGTCCGCCAGGCCGAGCTTCGAGCAGTTCCTCAGTTTCCTGAAGATGCGCCGTTCGCGCCGGGAGTTCAAGCCCGATCCCGTGCCGAGGGAAGAAGTCGAGAAGCTGCTCCTCGCGGCGGTCGAAGCGCCGAGTTCGATCAACAACCAGAGCGTGGAGTACACGGTCGTCACTGATCCCGCGGCGCTCGAGGGGATATCCGAGCGGGCGGCGACGGCTGTCGGAAGAATGGCGCGCACGATGAAGAACCCGTTCGTCAAGGGCTTCATGCGGCTGTCGGCGCCGAAGATGTACGACAGCATCATGCCGTTCGCCCCGCTGATGGACCTCACGCTGAAGCTCCAGGCCCAGGGGCGCGATATGATGCTCTACGATGCGCCGTGCCTGATCCTGCTCCACGCGCCGAAGTGGGACATCTGCGCGCCGATGGACGCGGTATTCAACGCGGAGAACATCCTGCTCGCCGCCGAGACGCTTGGGCTCGGTGCATGCGTGATAGGGTTCGTCTTCGAGCCGATGAACAAGGACGCGGAGATGAAGCGGCTGGCCGGCATCCCGAAGGACCACAAGGTCTTTTCGGCGATCGCGCTCGGCTACCCGAGGTTCAAGTACCGGGCCGCCCCGCCCAAGAAACCGCCGATCGTGCACTTCGTCGGACCCGTCTGACGCGCCGGACCGGTCAGATGCCTACCCTCAGCCGCCCGACAGCCTGTGCGTGAACGCGTCGTCCGGCCTGTTCCGGTGGCAGACGGTGCAGGTGTCGATCGGCCCCGCGTGTCCCTGGAGCGCGAGCGACTGGAGATTGTCCGCCTGAACGGTCGTCGGCACGACAGCGTGCGGGCTGCCGTGACAGGCCGCGCAGTGCACCTGGTGGTGTCCCTTGGAGTCGCGGAACAGGGTGTTCGCCTGCTCGAACTCGAACCCGGCGCGCGTATGGCAGTCGCCACAACGCGGCTCATCTACCCACGGTCGGCGGCCCGGATCGGCAACCGCTTCCATGGACTCATGGCAGTCGAGGCACGTCATGCCCTTCGACGCGTGGACGTCCCGCAGGCACTGCGTCTGGATTCCCGGGTGGCACGCGTAGCAGACGACGTCCACGCCGACCGATCCCATCCTCGACGCATGCGCCCCGTGCATCGCCCTCGAGAGTGTGTGACGCGCCGGATCGCCCGGCAGGATGGATGCCAGCGGCGGCTGGGCGTGACACCGCCCGCACGCGACCGGCTTCTGCTGCTCCAGAGTCGTGCCGTGCAGGCGGTCATGCGCCCGCAGGATGTCGGTTGCAGTCGAAACGCCCGGCGAGTCGTGGCACAGGTTGCAGCTTATCTCCCACGACACCGGCACGGTCGCCTGGGTCCGCGCCAACGCCGTGCCGCCGCTCATCACGGTGATCACCCCGAGCGGGTAGGCGTTCAGCACCCGGGAATCGTTGAGCGGCGTGATCGGGATTCCGGTGGCGACCCAGTCGTTCTGCCCGGTGAGGGACATCGTCCCGGACATCCCGCTGCCGGTCAGTCCGACGTTCGGCGCGGGGCTGACGCCCAGGAGCGCGAAAGCGTACGTCCAGAAGTTCGTCTTGTCCGCCGAGTGGGTGTTCTGCAGCACCGAGTAAGTCAGGTTGACGCCGCCGGTCACGATCCGGGGCTCCTCGCCAGAGCGGTCTATGACCTGGGCGCGCAGATTGTTGAACGGCGGCAGGATCATGATCTCCGAGAAGTCCTGGTTCATGCAGTGCATGCCGAGGTCGTTGTAGCCCAGCACGACCATCGTGTCGGCGAATATGTCGGTCCCGCTGATGGGGCCGCCGCCGCCTCCGCCGCCTCCGCCGCAGCCGGCCAGCAGAGCCGTGAACCCGATCAGTACTGTTGCCGTGATGCTTCTTGCCATCGTCCGACGCTCCTGTTCCGCGCGTCAGCCGGCGCAATCCGGCGCCGTCTGTTGCTCTCCTGTACCCCGGGTCGGCCGGAAGTAAACTCAGGCCGCGGCCGACGAGGGGCAGGTTTTGCGGGTCAGGGCCTTGAACCTTTGAACGGAGATGCGCCCGGTCGGACAGGCCCGACCCGTCCGAAAACTGGAGGTTCACCATGAGACCAAGCAATCCGCCGTACCTGGGAGCGGCCTACTACCCCGAGGACTGGCCGCTCGAGCAGATAGACGCCGACGTCGCCCTCATGAAGGACGCCGGCATGAACGTCATGCGCGTCGGCGAGTTCGCCTGGAGCCGCATGGAGCCGGAGGAAGGCCGGTACGACTTCGACTGGCTGCACACCGTCGTCGAGAAGCTCGGCGCGGCGGGGATATCCGTAATCATGTGCACCCCGACCTGCACCCCCCCGATCTGGCTCGTCGAGAGCCGCCCCGAGGTGCTCTTCAGGCGCGCGGACGGCAAGCCGACCTGCCACGGCGCGCGGCGGCACACCTGCCCGAACAGCCCGGTCTACCGCGACTACTGCGCCCGCATCACCGCGAAGCTCGCGGAGGAGTTCGGCGCGGACGAGCGCATCATCGGCTGGCAGATAGACAACGAGGTCAGCCCGCTCACCTGGGAGCGTTCGTGCGTCTGCCCGGTCTGCGTCGCCAGGTTCGGGCGCGCGATGCAGGCGCGCTACGGCACCATCGAGAGGCTCAACGCCGCGTGGGGGACGGACCTCTGGAGCCAGACCTACCGCTCGTTCGACCAGCTACCGATCCCCGACCCGGATACCTGGCACCACCCGAGCCTCCAGACCGCGTGGGCGGCCTTCAACAGCGACTCCTACGTCGAGTTCGTGAAGGCCCAGGCCGACATCCTGCACGCGCACACGAAGGCTCCCGTCGGCACGGACATGATGCCGACTCACGGCATGGACTACGGCGACATGAACCGCGCGCTCGACGTAGTGCAGTTCAACCACTACAACACGATGGACAACCTGTGGCAGGCGGCGTTCTGGTTCGACCTCTGCCGCCCGATCAAGGACCGCCCGTTCTGGAACACCGAGACCCAGACCTGCTGGAGCGGCTCGATCGCGACCAACGGCTACCGGGAGCCGGGCTTCTGCCGCGCGAACACCTGGCTGGCGATCGCGATGGGCGCGGAGGCGAACCTCTACTGGCTCTGGAGGCAGCACTGGAGCGGCCAGGAGCTGACCCACGGCGCGGTCGTGACGAGCCAGGGGCGCCCGATGCACACGACCGTCGAGGTGCGCGAGGTCTCAGGGGGATTCGAGAAGGCGGCCGACTTCCTGAACGACACGCGCCCGACGAAGTCCGGCCTCGCGATCCACTACTCCCACAAGTGCTCGTGGATCTCCGAGTGGCAGCCGCTCATCAACGGCTTCCACTACACGGGCGCGATCCTGGAGCGCGTCTACCGCCCGCTCATACAGGCGCAGTTCCGCCCGGACGTGATCCTCCCGCCGGCGGACCTGGGCGGCTACCGGCTGGTCTTCAGCCCGTTCATGCTCTCGCTCGAAGAGGCGGACCTCCCCGACCGCCTGAAGGCGTGGATCGAGGCGGGCGGCACGTGGGTCGTCGGCCCGATGAGCGACGTCCGCAACGCCGACGCGGCTAAGTACACCCACGCGCCGTTCGGCGTGCTGGAGGACTGGGCGGGCGTCCGATGCGTCTACGAGATCCCCGGCGAGCCGCGCGACTTCGGCATCCGATGGTCGGACGGCCGGGAGTCTCAGGGGTCGGTCCAGTACGACAGCTTCGAGCTGAAGGACGGGACCGAGGCGCTCGCGGCGTACACCGAGGGGCCGATGGAGGGACTCGCCGCCGCCGCGCGGAGGCAGATGGGCAAGGGAGAGATCGTCGTGCTCGGCACGATGCCCCGGCCGGAGGATCTGCAGGCGCTCTTCAGGACGCTCGAACAGCAGGCGGGCATCGTGCGCGAGGATCACACGGACAACCTCGTGGTCGTCCCGCGCGAGGGGGGACAGTTCGAGGGGATGGTCGTCGTGGAGATAGAGAACCGGCCGGGCGGCCTGGTGCTCCGCGAGGAGATGACGGACCTGCTCACCGGCGAGCGGCACAGCGGCAGCGTCGAGGTCCCGCCCTACGGGGTGATGGTGCTGGTGGAGACCCCACCACCCCCACCACTAGAGGCCGGCGATACGTGCTTCTGATGGCGCTTTGCAGGGTGGGCGCGGGAGACGAGAGCCCCCTCTCCCCTGGAGGGAGAGGGCTGGGGTGAGGGGGCCGAGGTCAGAGGCAACCCGTGCGCCCACGCTTCCCCTCTGCCGATCCTGCGGGCCGGCAAAAAAAAGACAAGCCCCGCACCGGGGCTTGTCTTTCGAACTGCGAACTGAGTGACTGAGACTTACCGCCTGCGCCTGCGGATCATTCCCGCCAGGCCGGCAAGGCCGGCGCCGAGCGCGAGGAGGCTGCCCGGCTCGGGAATCAGCGCGATCGGGTTGATCTCGGCCTGGGCGTTCCCGATCATGAAACTGCCTTCCAGGTATCGCCAGTTGTACGTCCCGAGCCACTTGACTTCCATGGACTCCCAACCGGTCCACGAACCCGCGGTGTAGTCGAACCAACCGTTCCCGACGCTCTGGAACGTGGTCGGCTCGGTCTCGTAGGCGGGCCTGTTGTAGGCCGTGGCGTCGAACAGGCTCTGGTCAATGTTGACGTAGGTGCTCCAGGAGCCCGTCCCCTCCCACAGGAGGTTCGAGAAGCCGAGTATCGGGTTGTAGCTGCCCCAGAGCTTCAGGGTGGCGGTGTCGTACACGGTGTACCACTGCCCGTCCACCGGGACGGCTGCGACCGTGTTCGTTCCCGTCAACTGGTACCAGGCGACTATCTCCGGCGCGGTCCACTTGTTCAGCGTCCCGTCGGAAAATGCGTTCTGCCCGGCGGACCCTTCCCCGCCCGGCATGTTGAGATAGAAGTCATCCTGGGAGAAGTACCACGAGGCGTTCGCCGAGGTCATCATGGACGCCAGCAGCAAAACGGCGGCGAAAAGCAATAACCTTCTCATTCGAACCATCTCCTTCCGATCCCTCGTCGGCCTCTGATAA
>JAGONM010000057.1 GCA_017993055.1 Armatimonadota bacterium | reverse complement strand
AGGAGCGCGCGCAGAAGGCGAAGCGCGCCCGCCAGAAAGCCCTGGAAGCGCTGGCGGCATAGTGATGAAAATCAAGTCCGCGAGACACGAGCCCAAAACAAATGTACACACTCCAGCAGGAGTGACCAGAATATACGCCGGGCGTTGACACGTCCGGCCGACGTGTGCTAGTATAACAAACAATCGAATAGCATACGCGCCGTAGACAGCAGGTGCCGCTTGTGGCCTAAGGGATTCCGCGAATCCGCCCGCCGAGGCTGGGAACGAGCCGTCGGGGTGCTTCCCCGGCCGGATAGTGTCTCTTTGAGGGACTCCCGCTGTCTATGGGAGTCCCTTTCTGCTTTTCGGGCGGCCCCGCGCGGCTCTGCGTGCGTCCGCCGACCGTTGCAACACGAGGAGGTGAATGTATTGCCGAGAGAAGACAAGGTGGAGCGAGTCAGCGAACTCAAGGGCGATATCGAGAGTTCGACCGCCTTCTACCTGACCGACTATCGAGGGCTGAGCGTCAGCGAGATATCACTGCTGAGGCGCAGTCTCCGGGCAGTCGGCGCCGAGTACAAAGTCGTCAAGAACACTCTGCTGCGGAGAGCTGCCGAGGGAATAGACGATCCGGGGCTGACGGAGACGATGGCCGGACCCACCGCTATCGCCTTCGTGCGCGAGGATCCGATCGCTCCCGCAAAGACGATTGTGGATTTCATCAAGGACCATAAGACGCTGAGCGTCAAGGGCGGGTTCATGGACGGACGGTTCTACGATGCGACGAGCGTCCATGCCCTGTCCCGGGTTCCGCCGCGGGATCAGTTGCTTGCGCAACTGGTGGGGTCCATGCAGGCTCCGATCACCGGACTTGTGGGCACGATGCAGAGCATGATGTCAAACCTGGTCTACACCCTTCAGGGCGTGGCCGACAAGAGAACCGAGTAACCGCCACGCCGAGCGGTCGTACCGATCGGTGAGAGCGGATACAGTACACAACATCGGGAGGAAAACAATACAATGGCAGACAAGCTTGCGAAGATCATCGAGACTATAGACGGTCTCACGGTTCTGGAACTTAACGACCTCGTGAAGGCTCTTCAGGAGAAATACGGCGTCAGTGCGGTTGCCCCGGTTGCCGCGGTAGGCCCGGCTGCAGCCGCGGCCCCCGCCGAAGCTGCTGAGGAGAAGAGTTCGTTCGACGTCATACTGGCCGGCGCCGGCGAGAAGAAGATCCAGGTCATCAAGGTCGTCCGGGAGCTGACGAGCCTTGGACTCAAGGAAGCAAAGGACCTCGTGGAGTCCGCGCCCCAGCCCATAAAGCAGGGCATTGCCAAGGAAGAGGCCGAAGAGATCAAGGCGAAGCTCGAGGCCGAGGGCGCGAACGTCGAGGTGAAGTAGGGTTCTCGACCGATCGCTTGACCATCTCGTGGCTTGCCGGCCGGAGTTGGGCCGGACTGGCCTCATACCGGGGGTTCGATGGCATTTCGTCTCGAATCCCCGGTTGTTTTTGTGCGTGTTCAGAAATAATCCCTCCCGTTGTCGCGCGAGCCTTGACAAACCTCAGACTCACTGCTAAAATAACACTTTGTGTCTGACTGAGGAGGGAAACATGAGAACTACCCAGCATTCGGACCGCCGTTCCCACGAGACTTACGCACAATCGGATATGCCGAACCTGATAGAGATCCAGACGGACTCCTATCGCTGGTTTCTGCAGGAGGGCCTCCGCGAGCTGTTCCAGAGTTTCTCGCCGATGTCCGATTTCACTGGCAATATTACGCTCGAACTCCTCGACTATACCCTGGGCGAACCGAAGTACAGCATTGAGCAGTGCCGCGACCGCGACATGACCTACGAGGCGCCGATAAAGGCGAAGGTACGTCTCGCCGGCGCCGGCAAGGAAGTCATCGAATCCGAGGTATATCTCGGAGACCTGCCCCTCATGACCGAGAAGGGCACTTTTGTAATAAACGGCGCGGAGCGGGTCGTCGTAAGCCAGTTGGCCAGGTCGCCGGGTGTATACTTCAAGGACACTCTGGACCTCAGCGGTCGGGTTCTCTACTATGCCACGATTATCCCGAACGACGGCGTCTGGGTGGACGTCGAGACCGATGCGAATGACGTAATCACGGTGCGCATCGGGCAGAACCGAAAACTGCCGATCACGACGCTCCTCCGCGCGCTGAATATGTTCGAAGTCGCGTGCCCGACTTTCGAGATGGTTTCGCTTGGCGAGGCCGAGGGGCGCGTCGCTTCTCAGCCTATCGTTGATCAGGTAACCGGTGAAGTCATCGTGGAGGCCGGCAAGCCGATCAACGCCAAGACGGTGAAACTGCTCGCGAAGGCCGCGTTGCCGACGGAAGGCATCGAGGTCGAACGACCGTCCACGCCCGCGGACACTACACCCGAAATCGTCGAGTTGTTCGGCGTGCGCGAGACGCTCCGCCAGCCCACCAAGGAAGACCTCATCAATGCCCGGGTGCTGACCGACATCGTCGAACCGAAGACCGACAAGATACTTCTGAAGGCGTACGGCAAGATCGAGAAGGAAGTCGCCCGAAAGATCGAGGCCATGAAGGTGCCTGAGCTGGAGATCATTCGGGTGGATAAGTACATCGAGGCGACCTTGGGGCAGGACCCGACTGCCGGCAAGGAAGAGGCTCTGCTCGACATCTACCGAAAGGTGCGCCCCGGCGATCCGGCTACCACCGAGAGCGCGCGCAGCCTGCTCAACTCGATATTCTTCGACAGCAGGCGATACGCTCTCGCCAAGGTCGGCCGCTACAAGCTGAACAAGAAGCTGGGTCTGCGACTTCCTCTGGGCGTCAGAACGCTCACCAAGGAAGACCTGATCAGCATCATCAGATATGTTGTGGAACTAAGCAGCGGCGAAGGCTCCACCGATGACATTGACCACCTGGAAAACAAGCGCGTCCGCTCAGTAGGTGAGCTGCTTCAGATGCAGTTGCGTATGGGTTTCCTCCGCATGGAGAAGGTCGCCAAAGAACGGATGACCAGCCTCGATTCCGAAACCATGATACCTCAGGTAGTCCTGTCCGTGAAGCCGATCTCGGCGAGTATCAAGAGCTTCTTCGGAAGCAGCCAGTTGTCGCAGTTCATGGATCAGACGAATCCGCTGGCCGAGCTCACGAGCAAGCGTCGGCTGAGCGCGCTCGGACCCGGAGGCCTCAGCAGGCAGAGCGCAAAGCTCGAAGTGCGCGACGTACACCACTCTCACTACGGCAGAATATGCCCGATCGAGACTCCTGAAGGCCCGAATATCGGCCTGATCGGTTCGATGGCGGTCCTAGCCAAGATAGACGAGTTCGGCTTTCTGAAATCTCCTTACCGCAAGGTCGTTGACGGTCGGGTGACCGAGGAGATCGTCTACATGACAGCCGACGAGGAGCATCAGTACAGGATCGCTCCGGCGAACACCCCGATGGATCCCAAGGGCAAGATCGTGGAGGAACACGTGGTCGTCCGCTACGAGAGCGCGTACCCCGCCGTCTCGCCTGGGGAAGTCGATTACATGGATATCTCGCCGATGCAGATATTCAGCGTCGCCACGGCGATGATCCCGTTCCTCGAGAACGACGACGCGAACCGCGCGCTCATGGGTTCGAACATGCAGAGGCAGGCCGTCCCGCTTCTGCGGAGCGACGCGCCGCTCGTCAAGACCGGTGTCGAGCACAGGGCGGCGCGAGACTCGGGCGCGACCGTGGTTGCAAAGCGCCCCGGCAGGGTCAAGAGAGTCACCGCGGAGCAGATTTCGATCCAACTCCGCGACGGGAGCATTGACGAATACAACCTCATGAATATGGTTCGCTCGAACCAGGCGACCTGTATCACACAGAAACCGATCGTCAAGCCGGGCCAGCGGATCAAAGAGAACGACACGATAGCCGACGGCCCCTCAACCGACGAGGGCGAGTTGGCGCTCGGGCAGAACGTGATGGTAGCCTTCCTCCCCTGGCACGGCTACAACTACGAAGATGCGATCCTCCTCAGTTCGCGGATGGTCAAGGACGACGTTTTCAGCTCGATCCACATAGAGAAGTACGAGATCGAGGCTCGCGATACGAAGCTCGGCCCGGAGGAGATAACCAGAGACATCCCGAACGTCGGCGAGGACATGCTGAAGGACCTCGACGAGAACGGCATCGTGCGAATCGGCGCCGAGGTTCGACCCGAAGACATCCTGGTAGGCAAGGTCGCTCCAAAGGGCCAGGGCGAACTGACCGCCGAGGAACGGCTGATCATCGCCATATTCGGCAAGAAGGCTGAGGAGACGCGCGACGTCTCACTTCGCGTACCTCACGGCGAGAAGGGCAAGGTCATCGCGACGATGGTCTTGTCCCGGTTCAAGTATAAGTGCAGCCGCTGCGATACGATTTTCAACTTCAGCAGGAAGCCGGACAGGACGGTGTGCGATCGCTGCGACGGCGATCTGGAGAGGCTGGCGGGCGACGAACTCATGGCAGGGGTGAACCAGCTCGTGCGGGTATACATCGCCCAGAAGCGCAAAGTTATGGAGGGTGACAAACTCGCGGGGCGTCACGGCAACAAGGGCGTCATCTCAAAGATCGTTCCGGAGGAGGATATGCCCTTCCTGCCGGACGGTCGGCCCGTGGACATAGTCCTCAATCCGCTCGGCGTTCCTTCGCGCATGAACATAGGCCAGATCCTGGAGACGCATCTCGGTCTCGTCGCCGCGAAACTCGGACTTCAGTATGTGAACCCGATATTCCGTGGCGCTCGCGAGAAGGAGATTCTCGGCGAGCTTGAGAAGTTCGCCCAGGTTCTGAGAGCCGAGGCGGTGCACCACTTTGCGACGGTTGATCTCGCTCTCGACGTCGGCGACTACACGCAGGATCTGCAGGTTGACGACCTGCTCGCCAGGGTCAAGGAGCGGTTGGCGTCTCTCCCCGCGAAGGAACTCGAGGATGCCGCGCGCAGGGTGAACGCCCCCGCGGTAATGGATCCTGAGGAATACGACAAAGAGGTTCAGCGGATCGAGGCCGCGGCGGAGGCAGGCGAGGAGATCGAACTGAAACCTGCGCCGAAGAGATATAAGCTCGATGAGATGGTTGCGCTGGTCAAGGATCGTGTCTTCGAGCGCACCGGATTCGATCCGGCAACGGGCAAGACAAGGTTGATGGACGGGATGTTCGGTGAGCCGTACAGCCAACCGGTGACCGTAGGCATCATATACATGCTGAAACTGGCGCACCTGGTGGATGACAAGATACATGCGAGGTCCACCGGCCCCTACTCGCTGGTGACGCAGCAGCCTCTGGGCGGCAAAGCTCAGTTCGGTGGACAGCGATTCGGCGAGATGGAAGTGTGGGCGCTGGAGGCCTACGGGGCCGCGTACACACTCCAGGAGATACTCACGATCAAGTCGGACGATGTTCTCGGACGAGTCAAAACGTACGAGTCCATCGTCAAAGGCGACAGCATGCTCGAGCCCGGCGTTCCAGAGTCGTTCAAGATACTGGTCAACGAGCTTCAGAGCCTTGGGCTGAAGGTGACGGTTGAGGACTCTCGAGCCAGAGAGATTGATTTGAACGACAGGGATGAGGACTCCTCCGATTCGGACGAGTCCCGCCGCATATACGTGGAAAGACGGCGTCAGCTAGCTGGGTCGTCCGGTGATTTTGAGGGAGGCTAGACATGACGGATGCAAGTACTTTCGACAAGATACGCATAGGTATTGCTTCCCCGGAGGAGATTCGTGCGTGGTCGTGCGGCGAGGTGAAGAAACCCGAGACCATCAACTATCGGACGTTCAAGCCCGAGCGCGACGGTCTCTTCTGTGAGAGAATATTCGGTCCGGTCAAGGACTGGGAGTGTCACTGCGGCCGCTACAAGAAGGTGAAGTTCAAGGGCATCGTGTGCGATAGATGCGGCGTAGAAGTGACCCGCTCCAAGGTCCGTCGGGAGAGAATGGGCCATATCGAACTGGCGGCGCCCGTCTGCCACATATGGTACCTGAAGGGCGTTCCGAGCCCACTCAGCCTGATTCTGGACATCTCACCGAAGCCGCTGGAGAAGGTGCTGTACTTCGCCTCCTTCATAGTGACGAAGGCGGACCGATCGCGGATCAACAGTGAACTCGAAGATATTCGGCGTGCCGTGAGTGCTGAGGTTGCGAGCCTCGAGGAGCAGAGAGACGAGCATATAGCCAGCGCGCGCCGCGGGGTGGCAAAGGCGCTGAAGGTCGCGGATGTCGAGCCCGTCGAGGCCGAAGAGAGCGAGGAGGCCCCCGAGGCGCTGGGTCTCGAGGATGCAGATGAGGAAGCGGCCGTCTTGGTAGTGCCGGATGCCGACGAAGAGGATCTGGCGCCGATGGAGGAAGATGCAGACGAGCCGATAATCGAGCTGACACCGGCCGAGCGCGAGAGGGAACTCGCAGACGTAGTCAAGACGGAGGAAAAGGAAGCCGAGGAACGATCTAACGAACTCATGGAGGCGCTGAAGCTTCTGGAATCCGCCGAGAAGCGCCAGCTCATAACAGAAGATCAGTATCGGGGCTTGGAGAGGCTGATGGATGCGCTTAGCCGCAGGCTCGACCGGGATATGTCAGGTCTGATCGAGGCCGGCCTGGGCGCAGTCGCCATCCGCGAACTGCTCACCGAGATTGACATTGAAGCCCTGGCCCGCGAGTTGCGACAGGAGATTGGCCACACCCAGGGTCCGAAGCGCGCAAGAGCCATCAAGAGACTCGAGGTCGTCGAAGCCTTCATCAGTTCCAAGTCCCGGCCTGAGTGGATGATCCTCGACGCCGTGCCTGTGATCTCCCCCGAACTGCGCCCTATGGTGCAGCTCGACGGCGGGCGCTTCGCAACATCCGACCTGAACGACCTGTACCGGCGCATCATCAACCGGAACAACCGGCTGAAGAAGATCATAGAGATCCGCGCGCCGGAATCCATCGTGAACCACGAGAAGAGACTTCTGCAGGAAGCGGTTGACGCTCTGGTGGACAACGGACGCCGCTCGAGGCCGGTCGTCGGTTCCAACAACAGGCCGCTCAAGTCGCTGTCCGATATGCTCAAGGGCAAGGAAGGCCGCTTCCGGAAGAACCTGCTCGGCAAGCGCGTTGACTATTCCGGACGGTCGGTTATCGTTGTCGGTCCAAACCTGAAGCTGCACCAGTGCGGCCTCCCCAGGGAGATGGCGCTGGAGTTGTTCAAGCCTTTCGTCATGAAGGCGCTGGTCGAGAAGCAGTTCACCAGCAACATCAAGACCGCCAAGCGCATGATAGACAAGATGCGCCCCGAGGTCTGGGATGCCCTGGAAGAGGTGATCAACCAGCACCCCGTCATGCTGAACCGTGCTCCGACCCTGCACAGGCTCGGCATCCAGGCTTTCGACCCGGTGCTTGTGGATGGAAAGGCCATCCAGGTGCATCCGCTGGTCTGCCATGCCTTCAACGCGGACTTCGACGGCGACCAGATGGCCGTGCACGTCCCGCTGTCGTCATCTGCCCAGGCGGAGGCCCGCATTCTTATGCTGTCGAGCAACAATCTGTTCTCGCCGGCTGACGGGCATCCGATAGTTTCTCCGATCCAGGACATTGTTCTGGGTGCCTACTATCTAACGCAGAAGAATGAGACCGACCCCTTCCCGGAGGTGTTCGGCGATCCAGACGAGGCTGTGCTCGCGCACGAGGTCGGCAGTTTGGACCTGCATCAGCCTATCAAGGTGCGCATCACGGATGCCGATGGAACGAGAGAAATCCGAGAGACCACGGTCGGGCGGTTGATCATGAACCGAGTTCTGCCGGACGGCCTGCCGTATGTGGACCGCGTCATGAACAAGAAGGCCATCGCCGAGTTGGTGAACGACGTCCATAAGCAGTTTGGCAGCGAGGTCACAATCAAGCTTCTGGACGACTTCAAGTCGCTGGGTTTCAAGTACGCCACCAAGGCGGGCGTCACCATTTCAATGACCGACATGGACATCCCGGCCCAGCGCGAGCTGATCATCAGCAATACCGAGCAGTCCGTGGACAAGGCCAACCAGCAGTACCGAAGAGGGTTGATCACCCAGGGCGAGCGCAAACAGAAAGTGCTCGATCTGTGGACCAAGGCCTCCGAGGATGTGGCCCAGGCCATTCTGGACAACATTGACAACTTCAATCCGATCTACATGATCACCGACTCGGGCGCGAGAGGAAGCGCCAAACAGATCACCCAGCTCTCCGGAATGCGCGGACTCATGTCCGACCCGTTCGGCAACCTTATCGAGGACCTTCCCATCAAGTCCAACTTCCATGAGGGCTTGTCGGTACTGGAGTATTTCATCTCGACTCACGGCGCAAGGAAGGGTCTCGCGGATACTGCTCTCAGAACCGCGGACGCGGGCTACCTCACGCGCAGACTGGTGGACGTCGCGCAGGACGTGATAGTCCGAGATGAAGACTGCGGCACGAACCAAGGCATCTACGTTGCCGAGATCATTGAAGAAGGCGATGTCATCGAGACGGTCACCGACAGAATCCGGGGGCGGTTTGCCACTGAGCCGATCGTTGATCCGAAGACCGGTGAGGTGCTCGTGGACGCCGGCGAGGAGATCACCAATGATCTCGCGGAGCGCATACGAGATGTGGGCATTCAGCGCGTGGGCATTCGCTCCCCTCTGACGTGCGAGTTGCGGCAGGGAATCTGCAGCAAGTGCTACGGGCGTGACATGGCTCGGGGCGCGCCGGTAGAGATTGGCGTTGCGGTCGGCATTATCGCGGCTCAGTCTATCGGAGAGCCCGGCACTCAGCTCACCATGAGGACATTCCACACGGGAGGCGTTGCGGGCAAGTACCTGACCGGAGTCGCCGAGGTCAAGAAGAAGAAGCAGGAGTCCCTGCGGGAGCTTCACGACGACATCAGGCGTGGGCTCGTCTCATTCGAAGACGGCGGCGAAGGTGGAGTCGAGCGAGAGCGCGTCAGGGCGGTACAGGCCGTCCTGAAAGTGCTGGAAGACCAGGTGCGGGGTCTGCTGAGAGTTGTCGAACTCTTTGAGGCCCGGAAGCCGAAGGGGCAGGCCATCATCACCGAATCGAGCGGCAAGGTAGTGGATATCGAAACCAAGGGTCTCAAGCGGGTTGTGATCCACTCGCCGGTGACGATCGAGAAGCCCAAGGCTCTTGCTGGAGAGGTTCTCGGCGAGGTGATCAAGGACGCCGATGGAAAGGTGCTCTTCGAAGCCGGGTCCGAAATCACAGAGAAGAACGTCCAGAAGATTAAGGACATGGGTATCGAGCAGATCGTCGTGAAGAAGACCCACCTGGTTCCCTACAGGGGCAACCTGGAGGTCAACATCGGCGACGAGGTCGAGGCGGGCGACAGGCTCACTGAAGGTCCGCTCGACCCGCAGAAGGTGCTTGAGCTTCGAGGCGTACGCGGTGTGATGGACTATCTCGTGCGTGAGATACAGAGCGTCTACAAGTCGCAGGGCGTCTCCATCAACGACAAGCACGTCGAAGTAATCGTCCGACAGATGCTCAAGAAGCGGAAGATTCGCGAGGCGGGTGACACCCACTTCCTTCCCGGTCAGATCGCGGATAAGTTCGACTTCGAGGACGAGAACGCTCGCGTGCGCGCGCTGGATCCGCCGGGATCCGAGGCCACTGCGGACTGGGTTCTGCTCGGTATTACCGAGGCGTCGCTCGCCACCGACAGCTTCCTCTCGGCGGCATCGTTCCAGAAGACCACTCGCGTGCTCACCGATGCGGCGGTGAAGGGCAAGCGAGACAATCTGGTAGGCTTGAAGGAGAATGTCATTATCGGCAGGCTGATCCCGGCGGGAACGGGTCTCCCTGCGTACCGCGCGATCGAGGTCGAGTCGGATGACCCGCGGTCCCGGTTGCAGCCGGAACAGGACATGGCCGCCGTCGCCGAGGAACTGATCCCCATCGGCAATCTCGATGAGGACGACGAGGGGCCGGCCGTTGTGCTTGTGCCGGATTCTCCGGAAGAGCTGGAGGGAAGCCCCAAAGAGTCATCGGAGGCGGAGATATGATGTGATGCCGTGCGGTCGCGGGCCGTTCTTGGCGGGGCGCGACTGCATTTTCGTCAAAATGACCTGCTCGAACGTATTGACAAGGGCCCAGCTATTCAGTATACTGTAACGGTTTGGTTGCACTCCAGCGACACCGAGGGTTGGAAGGCCGACCGTCAGGCTCTTGTCAGAGAGGCTTACTGCCCGAAGTGTTCGCGTTTAATAAGGGGGCGATTGGAGGTACTATTACCTCCGTACACACACTGTACTGATAGATGACGACATCAGCCGTACGTCTCGTTGCCCCCGGAGTGTGTTCGAGGGGCATTTTTGTTGAATGGGCGGCCCCGGCCGGGGTCTGACGCGGACCTGAATATGACGAGGGCACACGGTCGCGACCAGAGTTACGCAAAGGAAGGAACGCTATGCCGACAATCAACCAGTTGGTGCGAAAGGGACGCAAGAAGGTAGTCAAGAAGACTTCGGCTCCAGCGCTGAAGGGCACCCCTCAGAAGCGCGGTGTCTGCCTGGTGGTGCGAACCGTTCCGCCGAAGAAGCCGAACTCGGCTCTCCGGAAGATCGCGAGAGTCAGGCTGACCAACGGCATCGAGGTCACCGCCTACATTCCAGGCGTCGGGCATAACCTGCAGGAGCACTCCGTAGTGCTCGTTAGAGGCGGGAGAGTCAAGGATCTTCCAGGCGTGCGCTACCACATCGTCAGAGGCACCTTGGATACTGCCGGCACGCGCGACCGCAAGACCAGTCGCTCCAAGTACGGAGCCAAGCGCCCCAAGTAATGTGGAGGAGTATCAATGCCTAGAAAAGGACCTGCCCGAAAGCGAGAGATCACGCCTGATCCGGTGTACAACAACAGGCTGGTCGCAAGATTTGTCAACCGCATGTTCACCCGCGGCAAGAAGAGCGTCGGTGAGAAGATATTCTACAGTGCTCTGGAAGAGATTGAGTCGAAGGCCGGTCGGCCCGGCATTGAGATCTTCGAGCAGGCTGTCAGAAACGTCATGCCGATCGTCGAAGTCAAGCCTCGCAGAGTCGGCGGCGCAACCTATCAGGTCCCTGTCGAAGTCCGCGCCGACAGGCGCATGGCGCTCGCCATCCGCTGGCTCGTGACATTCGCCCGGAAGCGCCCGGGCCGCACTATGGTAGACAGGCTCGCGGGAGAGTTGATGGACGCGGCGAATAACGCCGGCGCATCCATAAAGAAGAAGGAAGACGGCCACAGGATGGCCGAAGCGAACAAGGCTTTCGCGCACTACAGATGGTAGCTGCTGCTGGAACTGCTTTGCGCACCGAGCTATCAGTCCGGAGATCAACCGTGTCGAGGCAATCTCACCTGGAGAAAACACGAAATATCGGGATCGCCGCCCACATAGACGCCGGTAAGACAACCACTACCGAGCGGATATTGTTCTACTCCGGCAAGATTCACCGCATGGGTGAGGTGCACGACGGCACGGCTACCATGGACTGGATGGCTCAGGAGCAGGAGCGTGGGATCACGATCACCTCGGCGGCCACCACCTGTCTGTGGAAGGATCACACGATAAACATCATTGACACCCCCGGGCACGTGGATTTCACCGTTGAGGTCGAGAGGTCCATGCGCGTGCTGGATGGAGTCATTGCGGTCTTCTGCGCGGTCGGCGGGGTTCAGCCGCAGTCTGAGACGGTCTGGCGTCAGGCGAACAAGTATCGCGTGCCGAAGCTCGCGTTTGTCAACAAGATGGACCGCCTGGGCGCGGATTTCTACCGAGTGGTGGAGCGTATGCGAGAGCGCCTGGGCGCGAATGCCGTTCCGGTGCAGATACCGATCGGCGCGGAGAGCGTCTTCAAGGGGTTTGTGGACCTCATTCACATGACGGCTACGGTGTACAGAGACGATGTTGACGGTGAGTCGGAGCAGATCGATGTCCCTGAGGACCTCGTGATTACTGCCCTCGAGCACAGGGAGCATATGATTGAGGCGCTGGCCGATGTGAACGAGGAGTTGATGGAGAAGTATCTCGAAGGCCGGAAGGTTACCGCCGACGAGATCGCCGCGGCGATAAGGTTGGGCACTGTGTCGGGCAAAATAGTGCCCGTGTTATGTGGCTCTGCGTTCAAGAACAAGGGTGTTCGGGCGCTGGTGGATGCGGTCGTAGACTACCTCCCGTCGCCGCTCGATATTGATGCGGTTGTCGGGGTTAACCCGAAGTCCGGAGCCTCGGAAGAGAGAGCGCCGTCAGACGAAGAGCCGTTTGCGGCTCTTGCGTTCAAGATCATGACGGATCCGTATGTCGGAAAGCTGACATTCCTGCGGTCCTACTCCGGGACGTTGACTAAGGGGTCATATGTCTTCAACGCCAACAGCGGTCGGCGTGAGCGGATAGGACGCATCCTGCGTATGCATGCTAACCATCGCGAGGACATGGACGAGGTCCACGCGGGCGACATCGTAGCTGCGGTCGGCCTGCAGTCCACCGTGACCGGAGATACGCTCTGTGCTGAGAAGAGTCCGATCGTGCTGGAGTCCATAGATTTTCCCGATCCGGTCATCTCGATCGCGATCGAGCCGAAGACCAAGGCCGACCAGGACAAGCTCTCGGCGGCCCTGGGGAGGCTGTCCTCCGAGGATCCGACATTCCGGATCAGAACGGACGAGGAGACGGGCCAGACGATCATCGCCGGGATGGGCGAGTTGCATCTCGAGATCATCATAGACCGCCTTTTCCGGGAGTTCAACGTCGAGGCAAATCACGGTAGGCCCCAGGTTGCCTATAAGGAGACTATCACCGTCTCGGCCAAGGGTGAGGGCAGGTACGTACGGCAGACCGGTGGGCGCGGGCAGTACGGGCACTGCGTCATTGAGATTTCTCCTCTGCCTGCGGGAGCGGGATTTGAGTTCGTCAATTCACTAGTCGGCGGCTCGATACCTAGGGAATACGTCTCGCCGATTGAATCCGGCATCAAGGAAGCGCTCGAGTCGGGTTTGTTGGCCGGCTATCCCGTTGTAGACGTCAAAGTCACGCTTCTGGACGGCTCTTACCATGAAGTTGACTCGTCCGAGGTGGCCTTCAAGATCGCCGGGTCCATGGCGGTCAAGGCCGCTCTGACGAAGGGGCGTTCCGCGTTGAAGGAGCCCGTGATGGCGGTCGAGGTGGTCACGCCGGAGTCATTCATGGGCGACGTCATTGGCGACCTGAACTCCAGGCGCGGTCACATTCACGGAATGGAGCCGGGTCACGGCGGCACCCAGGTCATCAAGGCCGAGGTGCCTCTGGCGGAGATGTTTGGATATGCCACCGGTTTGCGTTCACTTACGCAGGGCAGGGCATCTTACACGATGGAGCCTTCGAAGTATCAGGAGGTCCCGAAAACGGTTGCGGAAGAGCTGGTTGCGAAGACCCAGGGGCGGCAGCTCGTGACGCGTTGACCGCAGGGAGGTTTGTTGGAGAGCGCAGGGACGGCAATGGGAGTTTGATTATGCCCGGGGCTTTTCAACATTCCGATTTTGTGGTAACATTGCAAAGTTCGCGCCCTCTGGGAGTACATGTGCTTTTAAGGAGGCATAAAAGATGGCTAAGCAGCGGTTTGAGAGGACAAAGCCGCACGTAAACGTGGGAACGATCGGCCACGTTGACCACGGCAAGACGTCGCTGACGTCGGCGATGACGACGATACTTTCGCAG
>JAGONM010000056.1 GCA_017993055.1 Armatimonadota bacterium | reverse complement strand
CTATGTTTCGGCTGGTGATCCCCTTCGCGCCCAGACCGGACCGGTCAACGAGGGCCCTGAGACCCAGTTTGCCGGTCCTTGCGATCTCCTCCATACCGAACTTGACCAGGATTCTGTTCTCGCCGAGAAGCGGTACTACATCCGCGACCGTGCCGACCGCCACGAGGTCTATGAACTTCCGACGGTAAGCCTCCACGTCGTATCCGCAGTCACGGACCAGGGCCTCCGCAAACTTGAACGCTACTCCCACTCCGGCGAGATCTTTGAATGGGTACGCGCACCCGGGCTTGAGCGGATTGATGAGCGCGAACGCATCGGCAAGTTCAGCGGCGGGCTCGTGGTGATCGGTGACTATCAGGTCAATCCCGCACGACCTGGCAAGGTCGGCGGCCTCGACGGCGGAGGTTCCGCAGTCGGCGGTTATGACGAGTCCGACACCCTGCTCGCGGGCGGCCTCGATAGCAGGCGGACGGATGTCGTAGCCGTCGCGCTGCCTGTGAGGAACGTACCAGGTCACATCCGCGCCGATTGCCGAGAGCACGCGCACCAGCAGTGCGGTGCTCGTGATGCCGTCCGCATCGTAGTCTCCGTGGACCATTATCTTCTCGCCCTGCTCGATGGCCCGCCTGGCGCGCGCGACGGCAAGATCCATGCCGTCGAAGAGCCCCGGATCGTGCAGATCGGCCATCGTGGGGTTGATGAACTTCCGCGCCTGCTCCGCGGTCCGAATCCCCCTGTTCCACAGAACGGTACTCAGAACACGCGAGACGGGCACCTCGCGCGAGAACGTTTCGTCGAGTTCAGCTTCGGGCGTCGGGATCTCCCAGCGTTTCGTGCCAAGCATTGGCTAGCTGATACCTCCAAGTGCTGACCACATAGTAATGCATTTCCGAGCGAGAAGGCAATATACCGTCAAAGACAGAGAGCCCGCGGTCGGCCTGGAGGACGGTCGCGGGCTCTGTTGAGTCAGGATCTGCGGATCGAGTTAGAAACGTCTCCGACGTTTCTTCGAGGCGGCAGACTTGGCCTTGCTCTCCGCGGATTCGATCGTGCCTGTGTCAATGGAGGCGACGCCGCCGCCGTTGGCCGACGCGACCATCGGACGCTCCTCGATGGCGGGTGTACGCCCCTTCTCGGTGAACCTGTTCCACAGAACCAGGAACTGGCTGGCAACGAATATCGAGGAATACGTCCCGACGAAGATACCGATGAGAAGCGCTGCCACGAATCTGGATGTAACGGGTGCGCCAAACACCTGCAACGCCGCAAGAGTGATAAGTACCGTCAATGACGTGTTGATCGAGCGGGCGAAAGTCTGAACGATGCTCTTGTTCACCAGCCCATCGAATGTCTCCCCCCTGGCCCGATGCCGCAAGTTCTCCCGGATGCGGTCGAACACGACAATCGTGTCATGAACGGAGAAACCGATTATCGTCAACAAGGCGGTGATGAACAGACTGTCTATCTCCCAGCCGAAGAACTTGCCGAAGATGGCAAACGCACCTATGACGATGCCCACGTCATGCAGTAGGGCGAGGACCGCGCAGACTCCAAAACGGAAGCCGTAGGCAAGACCATAGATGGCAAACCGGCCAGTAAGGTACAGGACGATGGCAATCGAAGCAAACAGCACCGCCTTGACCGCATTCGCCGTCAACTCACGGCTGATCGTCGGACCGACCTGTTCGAGGCTCGGCATCTCGAAATCGCCTATCTTGCTCTTCAGTTCGCTCTTGACGGACTCGATCTTCTCCGCAGACATGTGCTTGGTCCGTACGAAGACGACCTTGTCGTCCTCCGTAGACTTCTGGACCATGCTGCCTTCGAGTCCTCCGATGCCGTCAAGAACACCCTGGACCTCGGCACGCGTAACAGCCCGCTTGAACTCCAGCTGCATCATGCTGCCTCCGGTGAAATCAATGCCCTTGTGCAGAGTGCCCGCACCGAGCCAGTAGTACAGTCCCGGAGCGAGGAAAAGCGCGCTGATGGCGAACCAGAGGTACATACGACCTACGATTTCCACGCCGTGGCCGGTCTTGCCGGATACCCACTGCCGCCCGAGACCGAACCACTTCGGGTTGGTCGCCATGCCGGTGTTGACCAGCAGATACAGCATGGAACGCGTGACGGTAATGGCCGTGAACATGCTGACCGCGACGCCGAGGAAGAGCACGGTGGCGAATCCCTTGATGGGACCGGTGCCGTAGACCCAGAGGATCGCACAGGTGATAGCCGTGCACATATTGGAGTCGAAAATCGAAGTGAACGCGCGCGAGAAGCCGGCGTCAATCGCCGCGCGCAGAGTCTTTCCGTTGCGCAGTTCCTCCTTCAGGCGTTCGAAGATGAGGACATTGGCATCCACCGCCATGCCGATGGATAGGATGTAGGCGGCGATCCCCGGAAGCGTCAGAGTGACCGGCACGGCCTTGAAGATCGCCATCGTGAGCAGGGCGTAGATGATGAGGGCAATATCCGCCAGCAGTCCCGGAAGCAGATAGTACCCTATCATGTACACGATCAGTATGGCTACGCCGATGAGACCGGCCCGGACGCTCTTGTCAACTGAGTCCTTGCCGAGCGACGCCTCTACCGTCTGCTTCTGGACGACCTCGAGCGGAACGGGCAGAGCGCCTGCGTTGAGCAGTTCGGCCAGCCTGGTCGCTTCCTGCACATCCTTGAACCCGCCCTCGATAATCGCCTTGCCGTCGAGGATAGCGGTTCGGATCACCGGCGCGCTTATGATCTCGTTGTCCAGGATTATGGCCAGGTAGTCGCCGACGTGACGCCTTGTGAAGTCCGCGAATGCTTTGCGGCCGTCTCTGTTGAACTCGATGGCGACGTAGTTCTTGCCATAGGGATCCTTCTGGGCCTGGGAGTTCGGCTTGAGATCTCTACCGGTGATGATGAGCGGAGCGGTCCCCAGTATCTTGGCCGCCGGAACGTCGTTGCCCTCCTTGTCGGTAAAGACGTATACGTCGTTGCCGGCGTTGTCCGGCTCGACGTCCATGGTGATCGGGGCATTCTTGTGGCGGTCGCTCTTGACGTTCTGGAAGTACCTGAACTCCATCTGCGCGGTCGACTTCAGTGTCTTTTCAGCTTCCTCAGGGTCGTCTACGTCCGGAAGCTCGACGATGATCTGCTTCTCACCCTTGGGCTGAACGATCGGCTCGCTGACGCCGACGGTGTTGACGCGGCGTTCGATGATCTTGAGCACGGCCTGAAGCTTCTCGGGACCCCACTTGTCGCCCTCCGCGAGCTTGTCGGTCTGCGCCTCAAGTACCAGTCGGGTGCCTCCGGCGATGTCGAGACCCTGCTTCGTCGGCACCTTGACGATCGTCACTATGGATACGACGACGAGCGCCAGAGTGAACAGGAATATCCAGATTTGCTTATTTCTCAAGGTATAATATCCTCCCGGGTATACCCGCTGGGTCATTGTGTGCCGGTCTTGCGAAACTGCCACGCAACCGGCGGCAAAACAGACATATTATACAGATGAGTCGGCCCATTGTCAATGAACTCAAGCCGACAGTGATCCGCACAGGACGGGCGACGCCGCCCACTCAATGCGAACGCACACAACCCTGCACTACAGATCGTGGCCGTTGATGACCACCTTGAAGTTGCACCCCAGCACGTCCGCCGCGCGCCTGCACATCACCATTCGCAGCAGGAAGATCTCGAAGTACTCCATCACGCTGGCCGACTCGACATCTACCGTAAGTTCGAGGCTGATCATCCGCTCCCCGGGATCTACACGGAGGAACGACTTCTGGACCGCATGGTTGACGCGGTCGTGTATGTCGAACGCACGAGGGTTCGGGTTCTGTACGCGAGTGAAGTGCACGTCGGACTTGTCGGCGATAATGACCGCCGCGGCGACGTCGTTGATGGGGAAGCCGTTGTCCTCCTCGTGATTCCCGATAGCGCCCATAATGATCGCCGTCTCGCCGGAAGACATCCCCAGGCCGTACAGAATCGTCTCGGCAAGGACAGCGCCGGTCTCGGGATGGGTGCACCGATTGATCACGTTGCCGATGTCGTGCAGGTAACCGGCGATTGCCGCGAGTTCAGCTTCCCGCGCCGGAAGCCCGAGTTTGCGAGGAATGCTCCGCGCCATTCCGGCGACTATTACGGCATGCCGGAAGCCGTGCTCGGTGTACCCGATGGCGTTCATCTGCTCATTGGCCTTCTCGATATAGGTCCTGACTCGGAGATCGCGCTTCACGTCCCTGAGAGTGAGCTGAGCCATTTTTTCCATTCCCTTGTCGGGCCCGATGGAGTCCTTGCTTCCCGCGACCCGCGCTTACGCGTCACCTTCCGCCGCGCACTTCGCCATGAAGTCACGTCGGAAACCCGGCACCCGGTCTGCCTGGATCGCCTCTCGCAGGCCGCGCATCACACGCTGGTAGAAGTACAGGTTGTGGTACGTCGCCAACCTGCCGGCGAGCATCTCCTCCGACTTGTAGAGATGCCGGATGTAGGCCCGCGTATACCGCCTGCAGGTCGAGCAAGCACATTCAGGATCGAGCGGAGTGAAATCGTCCGCGTATTTGGCGTTCTTGATGTTGATGCGCCCGTAGGTCGTGTACATCGAGCCGTTTCTTCCGAGCCTCGTCGGAAGTACACAATCGAACATATCCATGCCCATCATCACGAAATCTATCAGGTCAACCGGGGTACCGACACCCATCAGGTAGCGCGGCTTCTCCGAAGGAAGCAGCGGTGCGGTCCACCCGACGACCTCGCGCATGGCTTCTTTCGGCTCACCGACGGAGACACCCCCTATCGCGATGCCGGGAAGATCAAGGCCGCTGATGAACCCGGCGCTCCACTCGCGCAGTTCCCTGTGGCAGCCTCCCTGAACTATGCCGAATACCGCCTGGCCTTCGCTCGCGGCCGCCATGGACCGCTCGGCCCAGCGATGCGTCCGTTCGGTGGCTTCCCGTGTGTATTCGTAGCTGCTCGCATAGGGCGGACACTCATCGAACGCCATGGCGATGTCGGCGCCGATGGCTGCCTGAATCTCCATCACCCTCTCGGGAGTGAATGTGTGGCTGGAACCGTCTATGTAGGATCTGAAGACGACTCCGTCCTCATTCACGCGCCTGAGATCCTGCAGGCTGAACACCTGGAACCCGCCGCTGTCCGTCAGGATTGACCTCGGCCAACTCATGAACTCATGCAGACCCCCTGCTCTCGCTATGAGTTCGTGTCCGGGGCGCAGGTACAAGTGATACGTGTTGCCCAGGATGATGCGGTAATCGAGTTCCTCGAGTTCGTCCTGTGTCATCGCCTTGACGGTAGACTGAGTGCCGACGGGCATGAAGACCGGAGTCTCGATGACGCCGCGGGTGGTGGTCAGCCTGCCGAGCCGGGCAGCCGTATCGCCGGAGGTCTTGAGGAGATCGAACCGCATGCCTGGGTCAGACTTGCTCATCGCAAGTGCGAGTATATACCCTTAGTAGATAGTTGTCAATGTTCCGCAAGCACGGCTATCGCCTGCTTACCTTCTCAGGCAAAACGCCATGCGCACGGCGGTGTGCTCATGGCGTTCGGCGGATTGCCTGACTGTCACCCGGCAGCGACCGAGGTCAACCCAGTCTCAGAAGGCGCTGTTCCGCCTCCAGATTGGTGGGATCAATCTCGAGCACTCGTTTCAGCTCGGATCTGGCATCTTCCGGACGTCCGCCCTGCTCGTATGCAGCGGCAAGGTTCATGCGCGCGCCGACAAAGCTTGGATTGATGTCCAGGGCTCTCTGAAACTGACCCATCGCCAGGTCTACCATACCCTGTCCGAGGTAGCCCTGTCCGAGATAGTTTCTGATATCGGCGTACTGGGGGTGCATGTCGGCGGCTTCCGAAAGAACCTCGGCCGCCTCATCGTACTTCCCCTCTCGCAGAAACTCAAGTCCTCTTTCCTGCAGCCGGGCACTGGCGTCCACGTCAGTCTCGACTAGGTCTTCGATCAGAAGGATCGTCTGGCGAGGCTCTCCGGCCTCCCACATCTCCATGGCTCGGACATACCTCGCATCACGGTAGGCGGGCTGCATTTCCGCCGCCTCGCGGACGTTGGCGATGCCTGCGGGGTCGTGGCGCTGCAGTCGGCTGAGGCCGAGGTAGAGGACGGCCTTTGCATAGCCGGGGTTGATCGAGATAGCCTTCTCGAACGAGAGTGCGGCGTCCTCCAGCTTGCCCTGCTTGTAGTAGACAACACCCATGTGGAAGTTGAGATCAGCATACTCCGGGTGGAGCACCAGAGCGAACCTGAGTTCCTCCTCAGCACGCTGATACATTCGCATCCGAAGGTGGGCCAGCCCGAGGTTCGCGTAGGACTCGCCCATGTAGAATGAAGCCAGCTTCCGTTCCGGAGCGTCTTGCTGCGAGACGCTCTTGAGCACGCGCTCGAACTCCGCGATTGCTTCGGCATAGAGACCCCTGTCATAGAGACCCATGCCTCTGCTGTAGCACTCCGTGCGGCCGACATTCTCTGATCGCGACACGTGGATACACCTCCAGTAAACTTGAGTGGGAGTCACAATGGAGTCAAGCGATTGGTCCCACGTGTATCATTATCGGATGCTCAGGGGTTGGGGATTAGGTATCAGGGGCCGGTGATTGGGGATTCGGGCGGCCTCGCCGATGCGGCCGCCCCAACCGACTCATTCTTCGCTGGTCACCGCTTGCCATTCCCGTTCGGGGTAAGGCGGCCGATGCTGTGGTACTCGAACCCGAGCCGCTTCATCCGGACTGGATCCCACATGTTGCGCCCGTCGAAGAGCAGGGGGCGCTCCATGGAATCCCGGAGCTTCTCCATATTGAGGAAGCGGAACTCGTTCCACTCGGTGACGAGGAGCACGGCGGAGGCGCCCTCGGCCACCTGATAGGGGTTCTCACAGTAAGCGATGTCCGGGTATATTCCCCGGCAGTTCTCGATCGCGATAGGATCGTAGGCCTTGACGGCGGCGCCGCCGTCAAGAAGCTTGCCGATGATCTCTATGGACTTGGCATCGCGCATGTCATCGGTATTCGGCTTGAACGCCAGGCCGAGTACGCCGATCGTCTTTCCCGCAACGCCGCCGAGTGCCTCGGACAGCCGTGCCACAAACCGCTGCGGTTGATCGGTATTGATGTCGAGAGTGGCCTTGAGCAGGGAGTTGTCGCACTTGTACTTGGCGCAGGTATGAACGAGAGCCTTGACGTCCTTACCGAAGCATGAGCCGCCGAACCCGAGTCCGGCCTGCAGGAACTGATCCCCGATCCTCTTGTCGTAGCCCATGCCCTTCGCGACCTGGCCCACATCGCCTCCGGCAGTCTCGCAGAGCCCTGCGATCGAGTTGATGAACGATATCTTCATCGAGAGAAAGGCGTTGGAGGCATACTTTATGATCTCGGCGCTCGTCACGTCGGTGATCAGCATCGGACGCTCGAGTGGGGCGTATAGCTCCAGCAGCTTCATGGCGACGGTCTGCGAGGGAGCGCCGATGACAATCCTGTCCGGATAGAGCGTATCGTTGATGGCACAGCCTTCTCTCAGGAACTCCGGGTTGGAGACGACGTCGAAATCCACCTCGCGGCGCCGGTTCTCCTCAATGATCCGGCGCACGAGATCACCGGTGCCGATCGGGACCGTGCTCTTGTTCACGACGACCTTGTAGCGGTTCAGGTGCTTTGCGACGCCGCGGGCGACTTCCGTGACCTGCGAGAGGTCCGGCTCTCCGTCAGGCCCAGGGGGCGTCCCGACAGCGATGAATACGACCTCTGCCTTCTCTACACCGGCCCCGAGATCGGTCGTGAAGGACAGGCGATCGTCCTCCACATTCCGAGCCACCATTTCCTCAAGGCCCGGTTCGTAGATAGGCATGATGCCCTGGTTGAGTTTGTTGATTTTCTCGGGGTTGACGTCCACGCAGACGACATCGTTGCCAAGGTCGGCGAACACGGCACCAGTCACAAGCCCGACATAGCCTGTCCCGATCACGCAGATATCCATATCCTATGAGTTCCCTTCCGTCCGGGGTTCTTCCGGCGAAACCCACCTCGAATCCGTTCAGCGCAACCATAGCACGGCGCCGGAGCAGTGTCAAGGAGGCGGATTCGCCGAGGTATCATACCTATTATCGGACAGTTCCCCGGTCATTCCTTAATGCTGTAGCGAGACTGACGAGGACGCGGGAAACGACAAGACGGAGCGCCGCGGGGCGCTCCGTCTAGGATGCTTGCAGTTCGAGGCTCAGATCAGGCGGTCGCGGCCGTGGTTTCGAACTTGTAGCCGACGCCCCAGATGGTGGTTATTCTGCAGGGTGAATGGTCTACCTCGATCTTGCGCCTGAGCCGCTTGACGTGCTGGTCCACCGTGCGCTCGTCGCCGAAAAACTCGCTGTAGTCCCAGACCTGCTTCAGCAGTTGTTCCCTGGTAAATACACGATCACGGTTGCTGGCCAGGTGCCATAGGAGGTCGAACTCCTTCGGAGTGAGGTCAACCCGTTTGTCGTTGACCTTTACTTCGCGAGACAGGACGTTGAGGTAGAATCCGGGCAGGTTGACCACCTGCTGGTCCTCCGGCTTGGAGACATCATTCGAGCGGCGCAGGACGGCGCGCACCCTGGCAACCAACTCGCGCGTACTGAAAGGCTTCGTCACGTAGTCGTCGGCACCGAGTTCGAGGCCCAGAACCCGGTCAAACTCCTCATCTCGGCCGGAGACCATCATGATCGGGGTGTTGCTGAAACGGCGAACCTCCCGACACACTTCTAAGCCATCCAGTTCGGGGAGAACGATATCCAGGAGAATGATATCAGGCCGTTCATCGCGGGCTGAGTTTAGGGCATCCCTCCCGCCAAATGCGCAGACCACATCGTATCCGGCGCCTTCGAGTTGGAGCCGTACCAGATCACACGTGTTGGGGTCGTCTTCGACAACCAGTACCTTCTGCTTGGCCACTTGTGTAGTCCTCTCGCTGTCAAAGGTTCGCGAACTCCAGCAGAATCCCGCCGGTGAACTCCGTGAGGCGCAACGGCCCGGAGAAACGGTCGCGGCAGATACATATCTGAACGACTGCATGCCCGGATGACGCCGAACACGCCTGACGACCGCCCGGCTCGATACGGTTCGGGCCGTCAGCAGATCGAGGTGCAAAGACCGTTACAAGGCGACCATAACCGTAGGAAGGCACGACTCAGGCTTGCTTGCTCGGCCACGAGCATCGGAATCGGGATACCCGGAGAAGACCCTGCCGACCCGATTCTTTATTACAGTATACTTACTTTGAACCACCCTGTCAACAGAAATGAAGAAAGTCCGACCGGTTTCGTAAAGAAAAGTGACCGCGGGTCTGGTGGAGGCTACGCCGCCGACCAGAGAGAGTCAGCTACCCTGCGGTGATTGAAGCTCGGCAATCGCGGACATGATCCGGCGGCCGACCTCCTCGACGGCGGACCGGTCGCATGACCCGGCGAGGTCATCGAAACGCATCGGGCTTCCGTAGGCGACCCGGCACCGATGGCGTCTTAGACGGCTCGAACCCGACGGAAGCACTCGATTCGTGCCGCTCACGGCCGCCGGGACGACCGGCGCACCGCTCTTCAGTACGATCAGACCAACCCCGGGCTCAGGAGACCGCAACTTGCCGTCGGTGCTCCTCGTGCCTTCGGGGAACAAGCCGACCACGTGGCCCTCATTCAGCAGTTCGATCGCGCGCTTGAGCGCCCGACGGTCAGCCGTCCCGCGCCGGACCGGGAACGCGCCGACCCTCCGAATCAACTCACCGAGAACCGGAACTCTGAACAACTCTTCTTTCGCCATGAAGTGGACCTGCCGACTCATTCCGGCGCCGACCGCGGGCGGATCGAGATGGCTGATATGGTTTGAGCAGACGATCACGCCTCCAGCCTCCGGGATGCTCTCCGAGCCGATGCTCTCCAGCCGGCCGGTCAGAGTAAAGAGGAGCCTGCTCAGGAACCTGCCAAAACGGTAGAGCATCTTACCCTGCCAATCTCTCCCGGCAGAGCGACATCACCATCTCGACCACCTGTTCGATCGTGATCCCGTCGGTGGCGATCTCGACGGCATCCGGTACGCGAGTGAGCGGGCTGTGGGCGCGTGTGCTGTCACGCTGGTCGCGCTCCTCGATCTCGCCCCTGAGAGTGACGAGGTCTGCGTGCATCCCGGAATGAAGCATCTCGGCGTAACGGCGGCGCGCGCGTTCCTCGACCGAGGCTGTCAAGAAGACCTTGACTTCGGCGTGAGGCATTACGACCGAACCGATGTCCCGGCCCTCCATGACGCAGCCGCCCTCCCCTCCCATCTTTTTCTGGAGCGCGACGAGCCGCCTGCGGACACCAGGTATTGCCGATATCGGCGAGGAAAGGCGAGTCACCTCCGGCGTACGGATAGCGGTCGAGACATCCTGACCGTCGGCGAGTATCCGGGAGCCGTCGCCGACCTCGAACCGGATGTCCATGCGCTCGACCATCTGCACAATGCGTTTCTCGTCCTCGAGCGGTATGCCGAGTTCAAGCGACTTCCAGGCGGCGGCTCGATACATTGCCCCGGTGTCTATGTACTTGTACCCGAGCCTGCGGGCGACCTCTCGCGCGATGGTCGTCTTCCCGGATCCCGCCGGACCGTCTATGGCTATGGAAAGCTGTCTGGGCATCGGTTGAGCAGGAGTGCATGGTTCGGTGTTCAGGGCTGCGGGACGGAGAAGTCCGATGCCGGACCCTGATCCTGCGACTCTGAACACCCGTACAACTCGTCGCGCGCGGCCTTCGCGTCGGCGAACCACCGCCCAAGGGACTCCGAGTCGCCGGACCTCATATACTCGACCGCGCGGACAATGGCGGAGAAGAGCCCCGCCGCCGATTCGCCTACGGCGCTTGCGTTCGTCAGGCATATATCGCGCCAGAGGACGGGCGGGCTGGCCGCTACGCGCGTCATGTCGCGAAAGCTCCCGGCAACGAGTTCGAACAGCACCGGATTGCGCTCGGCCGCTTCTTGCGCGAGCAGGACAAGAGCCGCCGCCATGACGTGCGGCAGATGGCTCACGACCGCCGCGCACCTGTCATGTTCATCGGGGTCCATGGTGACCACGCGGGCACCTATCCCCTCGATGGTCGCGGATATCCGCCGAACGACATCGAAATCTGTCTCCGCGTCGGGAGTCAGCACGTAGGTCGAACCTTCGAACAGATCGGCCCTAGCGGCGGAGACCCCCGCTTCCTCCGAGCCTGCCATCGGGTGCCCGCCGACGAACGCCGCACGCTCTTCGAGCAGTTCCGTCGCCGCCCGACAAATCTCGCTCTTTGTGCTCCCGGCATCGGTAACGACGCAGTTCGCGTCGAGGAATGGAAGCGCTTCGGCCAGGAGCGGGATCACCGAACGAACCGGGGTGGCGATGTAGAACAGATCGGCCTTGTGGACCCCCTCCTCGATGTCGAGGGTCCATGAATCAACCGCGCCGAGATCGGCCGCCATCCGCAGGCGGTCGGTGCTTCGACCGATCCCGACGACCTCTCGTGCCATCCGCTTGGCGCGAAGGGCCATGCCGAACGATCCGCCGATCAGACCGACTCCCAGAATGGCGACGCGTTTGAACGCGGGGGGGTCAGGCATCGGGACTCCAGCCCGCCTTCCTGCCGATCGCCAGCGCCAGTGGGTGAAGCTCTCTCATGAACTGCGCGAACGTTTCCGGCTTGAGCGACTGCACACCGTCCTTGAGGGCCTTCTCGGGCTCAGGGTGGACTTCGATCATCAGACCGTCCGCTCCGGCAGCGACAGCCGCCTTCGCGACGGGAGATACAAGGCTCCACCGGCCGGTGCCGTGGCTCGGGTCGGCGACCACGGGCAGATGGCTTAGCTGCTGGACCGCAGGTATGGCGTTGATATCAAAGGTGTTCCGTGTATAAGTCTCGAACGTGCGGATGCCCCGCTCGCAGAGGATGATATCGTAATTGCCGCGCGCGGCGATGTACTCCGCCGCCTGCAGCCATTCCTCTATAGTCGAGGACATCCCCCGTTTGAGCATGACCGGCACGCGCATGTTGCCGATCTCCTTGAGCAGCGAAAAGTTGCTCATGTTCCGCGTGCCGATCTGCAGGACGTCGGCGTACTTCGCCACCATCTCCAGGTCGCGCAGGTCGAGGACTTCGGTGACGATCGGCATGCCCGTCTCGGCACGCGCGATATCGAGTATCTTCAGCCCGTCTTCGCCGAGGCCGTGGAAGCTGTAGGGCGAAGTGCTCGGCTTGAAGGCGCCGCCCCGGAGGATTCTCGCACCCGCCGCCCGAACGAACCTTGCCGTCCGGAGGCACTGATCCTCGGTCTCGACGCAGCACGGCCCGGCCATCACGACGACTTCTTCGCCGCCGACGCTCACATCGCGCACCTTGATCACCGATTTCTCCGGGTGGAACTCCCGCCCGACGATCTTGTACGGCTTGAGGATGGGGACGACGCGCTCGACGTAGGATATGGACTCGATCTGCTGGGCGATGAGAACCTTGTCCTCTTCGGGCGCTCCGATCGCACCGATGATGGTCTTCTCGACCCCGCGCGAGAGGTGGATGCCGTAGCCGCGACCCTTCAGATTCGCGATCAGCTCATCTACGTTCTGGTCGGTTGCCTGTGATGACAGGATTATGATCATGGGAAGACCCTTCTAAGCCCGGAGTGGAGAGTTAAGAGAAGGAGACGGGGCAACCCGCCGCTCGGGGACTTCCGACCGCTGTTCAGCAGAGCGTAAGCACTTCGCGCAGCGCGGTCACGAACCTCTCGTTCTCCTCTTGCGTGCCGATGGTCACCCGGAACCAAGTCGGCATGCCGAATATGTCGCCCGTTCGCAGTATGACCCCGCGCCGAAGCATCTCTTCGAAAAGCGGACGACACTGCTTCTTCGTATCGAACATGACGAAGTTCGCCTCGGTGGGTATGAAAGGCAGGCCCATAGCCTCGAACTCCCTGTAGAGGTACTTCTTGCCCTCGGAATTGACCCTGCGAGTGCGGGCAACCTGATCCGGATCCCGAAGGCTGGCAACCGCGCCCACCTGCGCAATGCTGTTGACGTTGAAGGGCTCGCGGACCTGGTTCAGACACTGGATGATCTCCGGGCGCGCGATCCCGTAGCCGACCCTCAATCCTGCAAGACCGTAGACTTTCGAGAACGTCCGCAGGATCACGGCATTTCGGCCCGCCATGACGTAGTTGAGCGTGTTTGGGTAGTCGTCGCGCTCGACGTACTCGTAGTACGCCTCGTCGAATATAACTAGCGCTCGTTCAGGGACGCGCAACATGAACCGCTCGAGTTCCCGCGCGGTCACCATCGTGCCGGTCGGGTTGTTCGGATTGGTTATGAAGATCAGCCTGGTCCTGTCGTTGATCCTGTCCGCCATCGCATCGAGATCGTGCGTATAGTCTTTCAGCGGCACCATGATGCAGCTGCAGTCGTTAAGGACGGCTGCGGATTCGTAGCGCACGAACGACGGATCCGCCTGGATCACCTCATCGTCTTCCGATAGAAACGTGACGCCGATGTAGTGGATCAGTTCGTCCGACCCGTTGCCTATGCAGAGCATGTCCTCGCCGACCCCCCAGTGAGACGCAAGCTCCTTCTTCAGATGATAACAGGCGCCGTCAGGGTAGAGTGAGACGGTCTGGAGGGCGGTCCTCATCGCCTCGACGGCCTTCGGGGACGGGCCGAGAGGGTTCTCGTTCGACGCGAGCTTGACCGGGTCTTTGATCCCGTACTCGCGCTCTACCTCCTCGATCGGCTTGCCTGGGGAATAGGGCTTCAGCCGGCATATATTCTCGTTGACCAGATCACTGAGCGCCATGCGTACTCTCCTCTTCGTGCTTCCTGAGTTTAGCACAATCTCGCCGGAGTTGGCAATGACGGCAGGGCGAACGCACGTTGTTGATAGCCATCTAGGTCCCCACAAAGATCGCCTCCAGGAATGACGTGTCCCAGCAGGCTTGTTTTATCGATGCCCTCACGCTCATCTTGCCCTTTACCAGGTTGATC
>JAGONM010000055.1 GCA_017993055.1 Armatimonadota bacterium | reverse complement strand
GGCTGACGGGTTCGTTGACGGGAACAGCGATCCCGTGCTTGGGGTCCGCGTTGCCGCTCTGGACCTCGCCGCCGGGAACTCCATCACTCTCCCCGCGCAGGTCGGGGCGATCGTTCGCGTCGTCGGCGTCAGTTCATGTGCAACGGTCAACCAGAACCGCGCCCGTATGATGCGGGTGAGGTCACAGGCTGATGTCTCGCCGGCGGTCGTATACGTCAAGACGACTGGAAACAACAACAACGACGGGCTGACGTGGGCCACTGCAAAGGCCTCGGTGCAGGAAGCACTAGATACTGCCTACGCAGGAATGGAGGTCTGGGTCGCCGCCGGCACCTACGCCGGTTGCATCACGATGAAGAACGGCGTCGGTCTGTACGGCGGGTTCTCTGAGACTGGCGGTGAGACTCACCGCGAACAGAGGAGCCTCGAAGGTAACCCGACCGTTCTTAACGGCAACTCCGGAGGGAGCGTCGTCACTTGTTCCGGCGGGGCGTTGCCCGATACGATCCTTGACGGCTTTACGATCACTGGCGGCACAGGAACAACGGACGAGTCCGGTCAGCTGCGAAGGGGCGGAGGCATCTACTGCATCGCCTCTTCACCGACGATTCGCTACAATACCGTCACTGCGAATAGTGTACAGGGGAGCAGTGGTGGACATGGAGCGGGCATATGCTGCATCGGCGGTTCTGCGCTGATACATGACAACCTCATTCACTCAAACGAGGCTCTGGCAGGTGCCGGAGTCGGTCTTGGCGGCGGGATGTACCTGCAGGCGTCGCCATCAACTCGCGTTGTCAACAATACCATCGTGAACAACACCTGTGAGAACGGAAGCGGAGGCGGAATCTACTCGATAGACAGCTCGCCGTTCCTTGCCAATAACATCGTCGCGCTGAATACCTCCGGGGTGAGCATAGCCGGAGGGGTGCCGGTGTTGATCAGGAACTGCGTCTACAACTGGCCCGGCGACGACTACGAGTCGACAGAACCCGGGCCGACCGACATTCAGGAGGAGCCTCTCTTCCTGTACGCCCAGGCCGGGGACTATCATCTCCTCGACGATCCCAACACGCCGAATCCGTGTATAGATACGGGAAACACCAGTGTGACCTTGAGTGGGACGGACATGGACGGCGAGGCCCGCATCCAGAAGGGCGCGGTTGATATCGGCGCGGACGAGGTATCGGGTTGGATCACGCTTGCCGCAAGCCCTGCCGCCCAGGAGTCCGGGGAGAACGTCGTAGTCACTGCACTCGTTCGCGATCCTTCGACCGGTCTGGTGGTCGAGGACATAGACGTTGCCTTCTCAGTACAGAGCGGCATACTGGGAAACGCCTTGGTCAGGACGGACGAACGAGGGTTTGCCGCCACGACTGTCAGTCGCGCCACAACGGGCTATGCAACGGTAACGGCCAGCATCGAGTTGTCGGGCGGCGCCGAGTCTCACAGCCTGTGCAGCGTCTGGTTCTACCCGAGTCAGCCGATCAATGCCGATGCCTGGCCGATGTTCATGCACGATCCGCAGCACACGGGAGCCAGCGTTCAGGCAGACTCGGCTGCGGCCGGCATCACAGAGGTCTGGACCGTTACAGTGCCGACCTCTCGGAACGACCGCTCGTATTGGACGGATCACCCCAACCCGTCCGATTCCGCGATCTTCCCTCATCCATACATAGACTCCAGCCCTGTTCATGCGCCGGCATGCCCTGTCGTCGTCGGGGCGTGGGTCAGCGGGGAGTACACTGATGCGGAGACAGCCGGGTACGTTGTCGCGTTTGACCCGGCTGTGGGCGGAAACTCGGAGGTCGCGGGGGCCCCGGTGTGGCGCTTCCCGAGAACCGGCTACATCGGGGCGGTAGCCTCTACTCCGTGCATCGCTGAGGTGAACGGCGGGAAGCGAGTCTATGTCGGCTCGATGAACGGCAACCTGTACTGTCTCAACGCCCAGACCGGCGAGTTCATCTGGTCGTACGGGACGCGGAGCAGCACCGGCGGGCG
Source organism: Armatimonadota bacterium (assembly GCA_017993055.1). Taxonomy (NCBI): domain Bacteria; kingdom Bacillati; phylum Armatimonadota; species Armatimonadota bacterium. The sequence goes on along the minus strand of JAGONM010000055.1, from coordinate 13,251 downwards.
GTCCAAGATACTTGCCTCGCCCACGGTGTATGAGGGTCGGGTGTACATAGGCAACGAGAGCGCCAGGTTCTACTGTCTGGATGCGGCAACCGGTCGTGAGGAATGGCAGTATGCGTTCACAGCGGACACCTCATGGCCGGACAGAACCGGCGTAAGCTCCGCCGCCATCGGGATCGTGGACGGGGCGGCCGGGGTGTATGTCGGTTGTGACAATGGATACCTGTACTGTCTCTCCACCGCCGACACGCCTGCTGATCCTCCGGGACGGGTGATCTGGAGCCACAACGCCGGCTCCTGCATCGAGTCCTCGCCGACCATATACGACGATCGGGTGTACTTTGGGATCTCCTCGGCATTGGGTGGCGCTCTCTTGGCGGTGACTGCCTCGACCGGCGCGGACTTCGGCTTCGAAGCTGACTACCTCTGGCACGAGGTACGAGCGACCCCGGCCGTGAAGGGCGGCTATCTGTTCGTTGGTGAAGATACCGGCAACCTGTTCTTCAGACTAGACGCTGATACCGGCGACAGAGTGCCTTATCCGTCTTCTACCAACCCATTTGACGCGTCTATGCATGCTCCGGAGTACCCTGATCCCTGCGGCTATGCGAACTACTTCCTAGGTTCTCCCGCCCTGACTTGCGCTGGGGACTGCATCGTGGGCAACGACAACTACGGGCTCTACGATTTGTCGCAAGCAGATCTGAGTCTGGACGCAATGCGTCCAACCGGCGGGATCGTGTGCTCATCTCCAGCAGTGTCGTACGCCGCGATGGATCAGGCCAAGTGGATCTACGCACTATCGCGCTCCGGCGGTGGCGTGCTGTCCGGTAATCAGTGAGCGCTATTCCCGGGAGGATAATCATGGCCATCAGGTCTTTTGCATTCACGATAGTCATTGCGCTGGCGGGGAGTTGTCTCGCAGCTCAGCCGTACATGACCGCCACCTACGAGGACTCTGCCGGTGGTTTTGTGCTCTGCTTCACAATTCACAACCCCTTGTCGGAAACCGTAGATGGATGGATCGCTTACACCCCCGACGCGTCGTGCGCCACGGCTCCAGAGGGATGGTATTTGTATCAGACCGACAGAGACATCTCCTGGCGTGCGCTGGACTTGGAGCATCATGTCCAACCTGGGGCATCGCTGGAAGGGTTCTCCTTTCTCACCGCTCAGCAGCAGCCAGCGGTTCTGCTGTGGGGTATCAGCAGCAGGAAGGGTTACTTCGGGTCTGTTACACCGACGCCCATTCCCGAGCCGTCCGGCCTTCTCGCGCTCGGAAGCGGACTGGCGGCGGTCTGCCTGCCGTGGATCCGGAGGCGCGTCCGCGGGAGGGATTGACCTCTCGGCTAAGCAATCCGTCATACATTGAACGCGGGCCGCTGAGGAGGCTCGCACCCTCAGCGGCCTGTATGCCGTCTCCCCTCCAGGGTCCCGGCACATGCGGTCCGGATCAGACACACCCGACCTACTCGCGGATCTCCATACCACGTCCGTCCGACGCGCCGCCCGACGATCGGCTCCGCGCCCCCCTGAGATCATCACCAACCGCGATCTCCACGCGCGGCTCGAATTTCTTGTGCCGCTCACTGAGAAACCGGCATGACTTTCGCGCTTCGCGTCGAATGAGATACTGTATCGTGGCAGAGGTTTCAGGCCGAAAGGAGTGTCCGGAATGGTCAAGTCCAGGTGTGTCATATTTGTTTTGCTCGCGGTGGTGTTGACGGTCTCATCCGCCTGCGCGGCGGTGAAGCCGAATGTGCTTTTCTCCGACGGGGCGGTCCTCCAGCAGGGGATGCGCGTGCCGGTCTGGGGCACGGCCTCCGAGGGCGAGAGGGTCACCGTCGAGTTCCAGGGCCAGAAGGTCGGCGCGGCGGCTCACGGCGGCTACTGGATCGTCCACCTCAATCCGCTGAAGGCGGGCGGCCCGTATGCCATGAGGATCAACGGCCTGGAGATACGCAACATCCTGGTCGGCGAGGTGTGGGTCTGCGGCGGTCAGTCGAACATGGTTTTCCAACTGCAGAGGTGCGAGAACGGCGAGGCGGCCGCCGCCTCGTCCGCCGACCCGATGCTCCGGCTATTCACCGTGCCCCAGTCCGACCGGGTGGGTCCGATCGAGGCCTCGTGGAAGGAATGCGGCCCGGAAACCGCCGGGACGTTCTCCGGGGTCGGGTACTTCTTCGGGCGCGACCTGCGGAAGAGCCTGAAGGTGCCGGTCGGGCTGATCAGCTCCTGCGTGGGAGGCACCCCGGCGGAGGCGTGGACGAGCCGCGAGGTCCTGAGGGCCAACGCCGACTTCGCCTACATGCTCACCGCCCCGGTCCGGTCCGGCAAGGGGCGCCCGGCGGCCCTCTACAACGCGATGATCGCGCCGCTCCTGCCCTACGGGATCAAGGGGGCGATCTGGTACCAGGGCGAGGCCAACGCCACCCGCGCGCTGGAGTACCGCAGCCTCTTCCCGGCGATGATAAAGAATTGGCGGGAGGCCTGGGGACAGGGCGACTTCCCGTTCCTCTTCGTCCAGCTCGCGCCCTTCGCCAGCCCGAACCCTGAGGGCGCGTGGGCGGAACTCCGGGAGGCCCAGCTCCTCACGATGCGGACCGTTCCCAACACCGGGATGGCGGTCATAACCGACGTCGGCGAGGAGAAGGACATCCACCCGAAGAAGAAGGAGCCGGTCGGCGGCAGGCTCGCGCTCGCGGCCCGGGCGATCGCCTACGGGCAGCCGATCACATACTCCGGCCCGATCTACAAGGCGATGAAGGTCGAGGCCGACAAGGTCATCATCAGCTTCGACCACGTGGACGGCGGGCTGAAGGCGGCGGGCGGGGAACTGACGGGCTTCACGATCGCGGGGGCGGACGGCGTCTTCGTCCCCGCGAAGGCCGAGATCCGAAGGGGCATCGGCCTCGTCGTCACCAGCCCGGACGTGCCGAAACCGGCGGCCGTGAGGTACGGCTGGTCGAACTGGATGGTAGTGAACCTGTACAACGAGGCCGGGCTGCCGGCGAGCCCGTTCCGGACGGACTCCGAATGACCCGGCAGGGGAGGCGAACCATGGCGGCGCGACACGCAACTCGCGCGATGAGCTTCTCGATGCTGGCGGGGGCGCTGATCCTGGCGGCGTTGACCTGCGGGCCGTCGCTCGCCCAGGCCCCGCAGGCCGATCCGGGCGTCGCGGCGGCGCAGATAGATCTGATCCGCCTGCAGGCCGAGACCGAGAAGGCGCGGCAGGAGTATTACCGCAAGCAGTCGGAGGCGAGCCTCGCTCAGGCGAAGGAGGACCCCGATCTGCCGATGACGGCGAAGTTCCTGAAGGACCCGGCCGACGCGGTGGCCGCCTTCGGGGCGGTGGTGGGGATGTTCATCGCGTTCTTCGTGCTGATGGGCAACCGGTCGGCCGCCCGACGGGACCGCCGGGACGAGCGGTTCCACGAGGCGCTGAGAGGCTTCGGGGCGGGATTGACCCCCGCGGGCCGGGCGGCGTCGGCGGGGCTTCTGGCGCAGATGGGGCGTGTCCGAGAGGGCCGCTCGTACCCGTACCTGGACACGGCGGCGGACCAGCTCATCGCGGGCTACCGGCTGGAGGAGAGCGAGGCGGCGCGGGATGCGATCGTCGGCGCGCTGAGACAGCTCATCGAGGCCGAGCCGCTCAGGGTGCGGAAGCGACTCTCCGCGGCGGGGATCAAGCTGACCGACGAGTGACGGCGTGACGGAGACCCCCCTCCCCAGCCCTCCCCCTCAGAGGGGGGAGGGAGTACGTATTTCCCCCTCCCCTGAGAGGGAGGGGGCCGGGGGGAGGGGCTGCGCTCCCGGATAAAGGAAAAAGGCCGACGATCATGAAGACCGTCGGCCCTTGCGGCTAGGCAATATGTCGGCTCAAGAAAAGCAAGCCCGCGGAACGAGTCGCCCCGCCGATCAATGCTGACCCCAGACATGCGACACGCCGGACGCGCCCTACCGCCGGGCGAGCGCCTGGTGCGTGCCTGAAAATCAGAGAAGGATGCGGGCAGGGGGTACGGATGCGCGCCGGACGGCCGCTCCGCGATGCATCGTCTTCTCTCCTTCCATCGGCGGTCTCCGCCGCCTCTCATAATATGATACCCCCATCACGCGATATAGTAAACTGGCAAGAATACCGGTTTTCCGCGCGCCGGTGAAGGGGGCGCTCTGCCGCAACCGATCCGACGGCCCTGAGCGCTCGGAGCGAAGCGGAGAGTGTATCGAAGGGCGCGGGACGCAGAACCCCCTCGGCCCGGAGGCCGGTCCCCCGTGACAAGGGGGACAGCGGGGAAGCTCCCCTCCTTACCAGGGAGGGGCTGGGGGAGGTTCCGGAGAGGTCGCCGCAGGTGCGCACTACCTGTGGGATTTGACACTGATCACCCCACAAGGGATAATCGGCGGGTCCGTAGAATCACTTGTTAGCAGAAATGGTGTCAGAGAAACTTAAGGGAACTTATTGCCCATGGAAAGCAAGTCGCTGAACCGCAGCCTTCACGCCGCGAAGGCGGCCAGGCAGGACGAGTTCTACACGCAGTACGTCGACATTCAGAAAGAGGTCGAGGCTTACCTTGAGTTTGACCCCGACACCTTCCGCGGAAAGGTCGTCTACTGCAACTGCGACGACCCCTTCGAAAGCAACTTCTTCAAGTACTTCGCCGCCAACTTCAACAAGCTCGGGCTCAAGAAGCTGATCTCCACCAGCTACGACGGCTCCCCCATAGCCGGCGCACAACTCGCTCTGCCGGAGCTCAACGAGGGCAATGGCAAGCGCGAAAAGCCGAAGGCTCTCGCCGTCGAGATAACTGACGTGAAGGATGTCACCGGCGACGGCGCAGCCGGAATCGAAGACGTCAAGCTCTTCCTGGAGCAGAACCCCCACACGCGCACACCCCTCGCGGAAGGCGGCGACTTCCGCAGCGCCGAGTGTATCGCGCTCCTGAAAGAGGCGGACATCGTTGTCACCAACCCGCCTTTCTCCCTCTTCCGCGAGTACGTCGCCCAACTCGTGGAGCACGATAAACGGTTCCTGATCATTGGTAACGTCCAGGCCATCACCTACAAGGAGACCTTTCCGCTCATCAAGGCAGACAAGATATGGATGGGTGTCACCATCCACAGCGGCGACCGCGAGTTCCGCGTTCCCGACCATTACCCGCTTAATGCTGCCGGCTGGCGAGTTGACGAGAACGGCGTTAAGTACATCCGCGTCAAGGGCGTTCGCTGGTGGACAAACATGGACCATGGGCCACGCCACAAAGAGTTGCCCCTCATGACCATGGCGGACAACTTGAAGTTCAGCAAGCACAAGGAGCTGAGGGGCAAGGCGGCGTACGACCGCTACGACAACTACGACGCAATCGAAGTGCCTTTCACCGACGCGATTCCCAGCGACTACGACGGCGCCATGGGTGTTCCGATTACTTTTCTCGACAGGTACAACCCCGCCCAATTCGAGATCATGGGAATTACCGACCGTGACAACAACTCCGGCGTCAAGACCAAGGAGTATACGGAGGCAGACGCACCGAACTTCGGAGATCTCAATCGTCGAGGCGTTGTACGAGTTGCCAACGAGTACAAGCCCATTTACGCTCGGCTCATCATCCGTCACCGCCGGCGTACGCGGCCCGCAGGAGGGACGAAAAAGTGAAGACCACGCTGAAAACCGACATCACCGTCGGCGACATCTGCGACGGGTTTGTGTACAACGAACTGGAGGGCAAGGGGCTGTTCGGGCTCGGCGGAAAGCTCACCATCCAGCCGGAGTACCAGCGCAACTACATCTATGCGGATGGCGGCGGCAAGAGAGAGCAGGCCGTCATCGAATCGCTGCTCAAGGGTTATCCGCTGGGACTGATCTATTTCAACACAGTCGCGAAGGACAAGTTCGAAGTGCTGGACGGCCAGCAGCGAATCACCAGCATCGGACGGTTCGTTACGAATAAGTTCGCGATCATGGATAACGGCAACCCCAAGTACTTCGACAGCCTGCCCGCCGACCAACAAGCGAGGATTCAGGGCTCTGAACTGCTCATCTACGAGTGCGAGGGCACGGAGAGCGAGATCAAGCAGTGGTTTGAGACCATCAACATCGCAGGCGTGCCGCTCAACCCCCAGGAACTCCTGAACGCCATCTACTCCGGGCCGTTCGTCACGCTTGGGAAGGCCGAGTTCAGCAACAGCCAGAACGCGAACATCCAGATGTGGAGCGCCTACGTCAAGGGCAGCGCCAATCGGCAGGAGTTCCTGGAGCGGGCGCTGGACTGGGTGAGCAAAGGCGATATCGGCGCCTACATGAGCGCTCATCGCAACGACGACAACATCAACGAGCTGAAGACTTACTTCAACAGCGTGATCGACTGGGTGTCGAGCGTGTTCAGGGATGTTGAGAAGGAGATGCAGGGCCTGGAGTGGGGGCGGCTCTACGAGGAATATCATTCTAGGTCATACGATCCGGCAAAGGTTTCTGCAGAGGTCAGGCGGCTTCTTGGCGATCCGTACGTCAAGAACCGTCGCGGCGTCTTCGAATACATTCTCGGCGGCCGGAAGGACCTTAGACTCTTGGACGTGCGGGTGTTCGACGACGCCACGAAGAGGTCGGTCTACGAGAAACAAACGAGCGATGCCAAAGCGAATGGCAAATCCAACTGCCCGCTCTGCGCCATTGGGCATGACGCAAACAAGGGAAAGGTCTACGAACTGAAGGAAATGGACGCCGACCACGTTTCCGCGTGGAGTAAGGGCGGCGACAGTTCGGCCAAGAACTGCCAGATGCTCTGCATTACCCACAATCGGGCAAAGGGAAATCGCTGATATGGGCGTGCCACAACCCGGCGCGTGTATCGAAGGACGCGGCTACGGGCTTGCAAGGAAAGAGGCGATCGGCTTCTGAGAGGGAGTTCCGTTCCGGTACGTCGTGATTGAGTCGAAGCCCGCCTCCCGGATCATCCGCAGGCCCTCAGCAAGCCCGAAGCCGAGGTGCTCCGCGAGATGGGCGTCCGAGCCGACGGTGATCAACTCGCCCCCGAACTCCCTGTAGAGCCTGAGCGTCTCGATCCCCGGAAATGGTTCCCCACAAGGCTGCCGGCAGCCGGAAGTGTTGACCTCCAGCGCGATGCCCCGCTCGATCATGGTCCGCAGGATCGCCTCGATCTGCTCGCGGTACGGCTCGACGCTGAACGGCCCCGCGTACTTGACTCCGAAGCGCTTGACGAGGTCGAGGTGCGCCAGCACGTGGAAGTTCGCGCACTCCACCGCGCGGAGGACCTCGTCGAAGTAGTCGCGGTAGAGGGCGGTCTGACTCGCCCGACTCGTCTGACCTGTCGGACTCTCCACCGAAACGACCGCATCCCCGACCCAGTGTATGCCGCCGGTCAGGAAGTCGAACCGCTCGCCGCCGACGATCCGCTCGATCTCGCGCGGGTAGAGGTGCGGCTCCCCGAGCTCCGCGCCCTTGAGGATGGTCAGCCGATCGCCGAACCGCTCGCGGCACTCGTCCACCTCGCGGCAGAACCTCGCGGCGTCGAACAGGCCGTAGCAGTCGTCGTCCGGGTTGTTGTCCAGGTGGTCCGAGAAGGCGATCTCGGCGATCCCGCGCTCGACGGCCAGGCGGCACATGTCCTCGATGGAGGCGCATCCGTCGCCGGAGTGGGTCGAATGTACGTGGTAGTCGAGGAGTCTTTTCACCCGGTAGCTTTACGCGCGGCCGCCCGGGATTCCTCCGCGCGGGCATCCCGCGGCCGGAGAGGGAATCTGGTCATGGGGGGAAGACGGAGGACGTCATGCTGAACTCGATTCAGCATCCACGTCCGGATGGGCCCTGAATCGAGTTCAGGGTGACGGGGGGCAGGTGACGGCTCCGGCGGCGTATCGAGAGGCTCCGCCACCATGAGGAGATGCCGACGCGGGCGAAAGATTTCACGGCCCGTTCGCGGCGCGTTCATTCATTTCGGCCCTCCAGCGGACTAATATATGGGGGACGAAAGAATGCGAACATTTGTTCGAGAAAGGCGGGATCGAGAATGTTGGACAAGAGGAAGCGCAGGGCGGCGGCCCTGCTTTTCGAGCACACGGACGACGAGGCCGCCCGGATGCTGAAGGTCGGGCGGCGCACGCTCGAGGCCTGGAAGCGCGACCCGGAGTTCGCCCAGGCGCTCTGCGACTTCGTGCGGGAGAACCGGCTTGCGGCGGTCAGGTTCATCAGCATGCGGGTCGTGGAGGCCTCGCGCGAACTCGAGGCGATGATCAGGTCGGGCGACGAGAAGGTGCGCCACAAGGTCATCATAGACCTCCTCAAGGCGAGCGGCCTGCTCGCGGCCGACCATGCGGACGGCGGCGAGTCGGAGGGCTTCTCGGCGATACTGAGGCGGATTTCGGAGGTGCCTGATGAGACCGGCGAAGAGGATTGAACTGGCGGCCGCGCTCTTCGGATGGAGGCCCCACCCGGGCCAGATGGCGTGGCTGATGGACGAGCACCCGGTGAAGGTCGCGGCCTGCGGGAGGCGCTGGGGCAAGACGGAGTCCGCCGCGGTGGACGTGTGCACCTTCGCGCTGGCGTTCGACGGGTCGGTGCAGATGATCGTCGCGCCAACGTACGACCAGTCCCGGCTCATCGCGCGGACCGTCGAGAGGATGCTTCTCTCATGCCCGCACACGAGGCGCCGCACGCAGATCACCCGCACGCCGTACACGGAGATCCGCTTCCGGAACAGCCGTATCATGGCTCGCACGGCGGACGAGGACGGGCGGAACCTGCGCGGGCACGCGGCCGACCGGGTGGTCGTGGACGAGGCGGCCTTCGTGCGCGACGAGGTGATCGAGGAGGTCCTCGGCCCGATGCTCGCCGACCGGGACGGGCAGCTCGTGATGGTCTCGACCCCGTTCGGGAAGAACCACTTCTACCGGGCGTTCGCGGCGGGGCAGCATGTCAACCGCCGATACACGCCGATGAACGCGGATGGGAAGGACCGCAATCCTGATCACATCGGCGCCAATCTGCGTTCATCTGCGGTTCAGAGAGTGTCCTCCTTCCGCTTCCCTTCCTGGGCGAACCCGCACATCAGCCGGGAGTACATCGAGGCGCAGAGGGCCTCGCTCGCGGAGAGGCAGTTCGCGGTCGAGTACGAGGCCGAGTTCCTCGACGACCAGAGTTCCGTCTTCCCGTGGGCCGACGTCCAGGCCGGAATCCGCGAGGAGGAGGGGCGGGCCGCGGAGGGCGCGCGCGTCGCGGGGATAGACTGGGCGCGCTACTCGGACTACACGGCGGTGGTGATTCTCGAGTCACATGGATCCCATTCGTCCCACAGGTCCCATGTCGTCTGCCTCGACCGCTTCAACCGCATGGACTGGGAGTCGCAGGTGGAGCGGGCGGCCGACCTGCTGTGCTGGCACCGGGTGGTCGGCGTCGCGGCGGACCAGACCTCCGTCGGCGACCCGGTGACGGAGATGCTCTGCCGGAAGCTCTGGGAGGAGCGCGGCCTCGGCGCGGAGATCGAGGGGGTGGTCTTCAACGCGCAGACCAAGAGGGAGCTGATGGACAACCTCGCCCTGCGCCTGTCGCGGAGGGAGGTCTCGTACCCGCGCCTCGAGCCGCTGATCGAGGAGCTGAAGCTCTACGAGTACGAGGTCACGCCCTCGGGGAACGTCCGCACCCAGGCGCGGAGGGGATACCACGACGACTGCGTGACGGCCCTCGCCCTCGCGCTTCGGATCGCGCCGAGGTACGCGGGGTTCGCGGGGATGCGCACGAGCGGCCGCGCGAGGGTCTCCTCGGGAGGGTGGTGACGGGAGGGCGCTCCCTCCCCCCTCTGAGGGGGAGGGCTGTCGAGGGGGGTTCGGTACGGCCTGACGCCTCAGGCCCCTCCCCCTGGACCCCTCCCTCTCAGGGGAGGGGGGATATGCGCCTGCCGCAAACCTCGGCCGGTCAACCCCGCGCCTCTCGCATCCACCGCGCCGCGTCCTTCGCGTGGTAGGTGAGGATGATGTCCGCTCCCGCGCGCTTCAGCGAGGTCAGTATCTCGAGAACGATCTTCCGCTCGTCAATCCATCCGTTCGCCGCCGCCGCCTTCACCATGCTGTACTCGCCCGAGACGTTGAACGCCGCCACCGGCAAGTCGGTCGCGTCCTTCACCAGGCGGATCACGTCCATGTACGCGAGCGCGGGCTTGACCATCACGATGTCCGCGCCCTCCTCGACGTCGAGCGCGACTTCCTTGAGCGCCTCGCGGGAGTTCGCCGGGTCCATCTGGTACGCCTGCCGGTCGCCGAACCGGGGCGCGCACTCCGCCGCCTCGCGAAACGGTCCGTAGAAGGCCGAGGCGTACTTCGCGGAGTAGGCCATGACCGCGGTCTCCTGGAAGCCGTTCTCGTCGAGGGCGTCGCGGATCGCGCCTACGCGGGCGTCCATCATGTCCGAGGGCGCGACGACGTCCGCGCCGGCGGCGGCGTGCGAGACCGCCGTCTTCGCCAGCAGGATGAGGGTGCGGTCGTTCAGCACCCTGCCGTCCTGCACGACGCCGCAGTGGCCGTGGGAGGTGTACTCGCACATGCAGACGTCGGTGACGACGAGCAGGCCTTCCACGGACGACTTCAGCTTTCGGACCGCCTGCTGGACGATCCCGTCGGGGTCGTACGCGCCCGAGCCGACCTCGTCCTTCGCCTCGGGCAGGCCGAAGAGCAGGACCGCCGGGATGCCGAGATCGCGGACCTCCGCGGCCTCCTTCAGCAGTTCGTCCGCGGAGAGCCGCAAGCACCCCGGCATGGAGGGTATCTCCTGCCGGACGCCCTCGCCGGGCATCACGAACATGGGGTATACGAGGTCGTCGGCGGAGAGAAGGGTCTCTCTCGCGAGCCGCCGCAGAGGGTCGGAAGCTCTCAGCCGCCGCGGTCTTATTCGCGTCATGTCGCGCCTCCTGTGGTCCGTCGCTGCTGCTCCACCAGTATACCATATCGGGGTCAGGCCGGGCGGTATATGTCCGGCCGCACGAGGCTGAGATAGGCGGAGTAGATCCCGCGGGCCTGTGAGGCAGACGCCGCCACGCGCTTGCGGGCCGAGTTGACCAGCCGCACGGCCCTCGTCCGGCTGGTTCCGAGCTCCCTTGCGATCTCGTCCGGCGGGCTGCCGTCCAGCATCAGCTTCCAGGCCGACCGTTCCTCGCCGCTGAGCCCGGCTGAGCGCGTGAGGTCGTCGAGTTCCGACTCGAGGAGGGCGTCGGCGCAGTCGCAGGGGCTGCCGCACCTCAGGGTGCGGCGCGCGCGTCGTCCGCGGCCGGCGAGCTGCGACTCGGTGTACGCGGGATACTCCGGGTCCGGGTCGAGCCCCAGGAGCAGGAGGTCGGCCGCGAGTTCCAGGCCGTCGGGGTGCGGCGCGGGGATGCGGGGGATGTATCGGGATGTCGGGTTGTTTCGAGGCTGGTCTGTCTTCATCTCACCCTCCGGGCTGAAGTAATAGTAGACATACGTCTACTATCCAACGGCATTATACCGCCCGGAGGGCATGCTGTCAACAGAAATCTCGGTTGCCGGGGGAGCCCCTCGGCTAGGGGGCCTTGGCCACTATCTGCTTGACCGCCTCGACGAGGCTCTTTCCCATGATCATGCGGGACGCGTGCTCCATGATCTGGCGGGCCATCTCTTCCCTGGTGATCTTCACTCCGTAGTGAAACGCGGCTGTCTTCTGCTCGCCCGACCGGGTCTGCGTGAGGAGGCCCTTCCTGGCCAGTTTCGCCATGGTGAGCATCACGGTGGAATACGACAGCTCGCGCTGGGGGTACATTATCTTGAATACCTGAGTAGTGCTGATCGGAGGCTCGAGGTCCCAGATGACGTCCATCACCTGCGCCTCCAACTCGCCAAGCGCCCTTATCTCTGCAGCCATGTGTGTTCTCCTTTTGGTCGCGCCGCCCCCGTTCGTCCCGCAAGGCGGGCGTGATAATCTGGCTAAGTATTACACAGATGTTATTGCCTTGTCAAGTAGAAGGCAGGATATTTGAGCGGGGATTGTAGCGAGAGCAGAGAGAGGCAGAGTTAATGCCTCCTGGCCGGAGTTCGTGCCGCCGGGTCAGCGGTGAAAACCTCATCCGGGCGCAGGAGGCATTAATCCACAGCGGAGGAAGACCTCTCCTGAACCCCGGAGGCAACCTGAGGTGCCATCCCCCTTGCTCGCCGATATGCCTATCAGGCCGGCGCCAACCTTATCCCGGGCAGGAAGCGAGGTCTCGTCCTCTTGCTTGTACTGGTGTATACCCCGCCGGGAGGACATATGAAACATAGAAAATGCAGAGTTTGATAATGAGGGTAGAGTGGAAGGCGGGACGCCCCTCCGCCGTGCCGGACTCGATCCGGCATCCAGAGGGATGGATCCTGAATCGAGTTCAGGATGACGGGGCGGCGGTTCAGGGTGGCGGGTTCGTACGCGGCACGGAGACCGACAGCCCTGAGTGCTCGGAGCGAAGCGGAGAGTGTATCGAAGGGCGGCGCTTTCGAGGCACGCCCCCTCCGCCGTGCCGGACTCGATCCGGCATCCAGAGGGATGGATCCTGAATCGAGTTCAGGATGACGGGGCGGTCGTGCAGGGTCAGGGTGGAGGGTGGCGGTTCAGGGTGGCTGGCGGTCGTTCAGGGTGACGGGCGATCGTACGCGGCACAGAGACCGACAGCCCTGAGTGCTCGGAGCGAAGCGGAGAGTGTATCGAAGGGCGGCGCTTTCGAGGCACGCCCCCTCAGTCATGCCGGACTCGATCCGGCATCCAGAGGGATGGATCCTGAATCGAGTTCAGGATGACGGGGCGGCGGTTCCGGGTGGCGGGTTCGTCGTAAGGCCGCGCGATCCGTCCTCCTCCAGCAGCCCGAAGGGCGTACCGAGAGGCGCTCTCTCCGGGCGACCCGGTATTATTACCAGTTTTTCGCGAATGGGGTTGACAAAACGGCTATAGTGATTTATGCTAATAGTAACGTAGAGCAGGTAACGCATCAGTTGTCGAGCTTGTAGAAGCTCCGCATATCAACGGCCCAAGCACTTTATCAGAGGCCGACGAGGGATCGGAAGGAGATGGTTCGAATGAGAAGGTTATTGCTTTTCGCCGCCGTTTTGCTGCTGGCGTCCATGATGACCTCGGCGAACGCCTCGTGGTACTTCTCCCAGGACGACTTCTATCTCAACATGCCGGGCGGGGAAGGGTCCGCCGGGCAGAACGCATTTTCCGACGGGACGCTGAACCAGTGGGCCGCGCCGGAGATAGTCGCCTGGTAC
>JAGONM010000054.1 GCA_017993055.1 Armatimonadota bacterium | reverse complement strand
CTGGCGCAGAGGTATCCCGCCCGAGGGAGACCGAAGCGCGAGAACCAAATCTCGGGATACGCTCGTAGATGCTCATGTGCGCTGTTCTCTGGACCGGGGTTCGAGTCCCCGCGCCTCCACCAAACAAACCTATGAAGGATGAGCGTCTGATGAATGACTCGTCCGCTTCAGGACTCTCTCTTCACCCATATCCCGAACTGCCGTCCAGCCTGGAGACGTTGTTCTGGGACTGCGACTTTTCATCCCTGAACTGGCAGAAGAACCGGAGCTTCATCATCCGCCGAATACTCGATCGCGGCGATTGGAGTGCGGTCACATGGCTTCGCGGCGCCGTGGGCGATATGGCGATTCGCGACTGGATGCTGGCAGAGGGCGGCGGCAAACTCGATTCTCGCAAGCTCAGGTTCTGGGGACTCATCCTGGACTTGCCGGCTTCGTCAGTTGATGAATGGGTCATGAAGGCGCGGCAGTCGAGTTGGCACAGGAGGGCACGCCGTGAGCTTCCACGATGAAGTTCTCAGCGAGGCGCAACGCTCAATACTGCCCGCCCTGGCTGCGTTCTCGACCGCAAACGGGTTCTACCTCGGCGGCGGCACTGCCGTCGCGCTGCACCTGGGCCATCGGAGATCCGTGGATTTCGACTGGTTCGCGCGTACCCCGATAGACGACCCGCTCGTGCTCGCGGAACTGGCGAGAAGAGCCGACCTGCCTCTCGAGAATGCCCGGATAGCACGCGGAACGCTCCACGGAGTGGTCAAGGGCGTTCAGGTGAGCTTCTTCGAATACCCCTATCCCGACATAGGCTCGCCCGGCAAGTGGCCTGAGTTCTCTGTCGAGTTGGCTTCTCTTGACGACCTCGCCTGCATGAAACTCGCCGCGATCGCTCAGCGAGGGGCTCGGAAGGACTTCGTTGACATCTACGCCATTGCGCTCGAACACAAGCCGATCGAGGAACTGCTCGCACTCTACCGCCGGAAGTACTCGGTGGATGACATCGGGCATGTGCTCGTGGGGCTGACATACTTCGACGATGCGGATGAGGAGCCTGAGCCCATGATGCTTCGGGATCTGTCGTGGGAAGAGATCAAGCGACAGCTCCGGAGATGGATCAGGGCTCTGGCGGGCTGAGGGGGAGACCGAAGCGCGAGAACCATGTCTCGGGATACGCGCGCAGATGCCCATGTGCGCTATTCTTTGGCCCGGGGTTCGAGTCCCCGCGCCTCCGCCGCAGCCTAGACAAATGCTCAACACAGTAGGTCCGCCTATGACTGCCAAATGTTCCACCAGCGAAGCCAAGACGCGCGCTGACGGAGAAGTGTTCGAGCTGAGAGCTCACCATCTGCTCTGCGCCATATGCGCGGCAGCCGGCGCTCAGAGACCTCCGTGCGGAAGCGTCGTGACGGATGCGATACGGGAGGCAATTCGCTCCCAGCCGTTCATACAACTCAAGCTGACTGCGGACCTCGACCTGGTGCGGTCGCATTTCCTGGACATAAACTCAGACTGTCACGCTCGGCTCCCGGACGATTTCCTGTCGCGCAGGGCAGACTACGCGAACAGAGCCAAGGACCTGGAGGTTCTCTGCAGGCTCGACATCCGCCCAAACACAGTTCACCCAGCCATAGATGTGCTGCGGGTGCTGTTCCTCAAGGTAGAGAGCCTCAAAGGAATATGCTACCAGGATTTCGAGCTGTCTCAGGATTGGCCTGTGTGCGAGTACGCTCGGACCGACTACTACAGACAGACTCGCGAGAAGGGCGGGCAGAGATGCTACTCCCTGGACGCATGTTGGAACCTCGGAGAGGACCTGCTAGGTTGCGGGCCCTACGCGCTTCTGCCCATAAGAACAAAAGAGGAGATGCGCACAGCCAAGGCGGAGTCCTGCAGGCGAATAGAGCAAGCGGACAGGCTGTTCATAAGGCCGCACCACCTGATGTGTCTGATGTGCCACTATGGTCTCGGCGATCTTGAGAATCCGCTCGATGTCGACAATCTGCACGAGATACTCGTCAAGATGCGGGACAACCCCAACATACCTGTTACGCTCAGTGAAGGCTGTTGCATGGTGTGCGATCCTTGCACGGCGTATGATCCGGACAAGCACATGTGCCTATGGATCTATACCAGGGACCAACTGAAGGATCTGCGGGTTCTGCAGAAGCTGGGCCTCAAACCAGGGGATACTGTTGGAGCACGAGAGCTTATGAATCTCTTGACAGGCAGGATCAAGACCGCCATGGAAATCTGCGGCCCGGATGTGTCTGTTCGCGAGTCCTACGTCTGGGCTCCCTGCTCGAGCGCTGAATCCGGGAATTACGAAAGGGCACGTAGTGTTGGACTCTTCGATAGTTAGTGCCAGCGCAGAGGATAGGTAGATCGTGAGACAGATCGTGTCTTTGTTGGCAGTGACGGCCGGTCTGATCTCCATCCTGGCTACAACCATGATTGCGGCAACGCTGGAGAGACCTACGCTTAGACCATCGGATTTTGCCATTATCCCGTGGGACGACGTGCCGGACGACTTGGATGTGCTTAAGGACATTCGCGAGTGCGGGTTCAACCTGGCGGGGTTCGCGCACGCGGAGGACCTGGATACGGTTAGCAAGGCAGGTCTCCAGTGCCTGGTGTATAGCAGTGTTGGCGACGCCGAGGCGAAACTCGATCAGGCTGAGATCGATCGGCGAGTAGAAGCCACAGTGAAGCGCGTAGGCAACCATAAGGCTGTGTTTGGCTATTCACTGCGCGACGAGCCGGCGGGAGATGTGTTCCCAGGATTGGCAAGGTGGGTGGCGGCATTCAGGAAGGCTACTCCAAACGCGCTGGCTTACATCAATCTACTCCCCAACTATGCGCCTACCGAATGGTACGGCGCCCCGACGTATGATGACTACATTGAGTCGTTCGTCAAAACTGTCCAGCCCCAGTTCCTCAGCTACGATTTCTACGCGCTGATGGACGATGGGACGGTGCGGGACGGCTACTTCCAGAACCTCGAGTCCACGCGCAAGGCATCGCTAGAGCACAACCTGCCGTTCTGGAACACCGTGTTATCCTGCGCGCATTTCCACTACGCGGAGCCCACACCCGCGGGCTTCCGTTTCCAGGCATACACGACCATGGCTTACGGCGGTCGCGGCATCAGCTACTTCACCTACTTTGGGAGAGATAGAGGCAACTATCGCCTGTCTCCAATCGACCCGTTCGGGCACAAGACTCCGACCTGGGATATGCTGCGTGACGTTAATATGCAGGTTCAGCGCCTCAGCCCGGTCTACGTCACTCTCAAGAGCATAAACGTGTTTCACCACCCCGAGGCGCCAGCGGGGTCCTCGGGCATATCGACAAGCAGGCTGCTGAAATCCGTGACCGGTGGAAACCTCCTGGTTGGTGAGTTCGAGGGGTCGGGCGGACAGCCCTACGTGATGGTGGTAAACAAGGACCTACACAAGTCCACTACATTCGGGATTACCTTCAAAGATGAAGGACAAGTTCAGAAGGTGGACGCATACAGTGGTAACACCTATGGCTTTGGAGGCGAAGGTTGCTGGCTCGCGCCGGGCCAGGGAGCACTGCTCTGCCTAGAGAAGAACGCCAAGTGAGTCGATCACTTTCTGCGGAGGGCACATCCCCTCCACCATACGATCTCAGGTGCAGCCATGACTAGGATTGCTCAGAGAACTAAGCAGGTACTCCTCCGAAAGTACCCGGACGGATGGCTACACGCAGGCTTTGCCTTCCTGCTCGGGACTTTCCTGGGCGTGATCGCTCTAGTGAACACCCGGGCGGAAGGTCTTGGCTCGGACGATTTCGTGTTTCGCCTTCTTCCCGCGTGGATGCTGGCGCTCGGCTTCTACGTTGGCGCATTCGCATTGCTCACAGCTCGGCGCTGGGGATTGCTGCTCCTCTGTGCGGCCTATTCCGCCGTTGCCGTGTTCTTCCTCAGAACCTACCTCATCATTCCGGCAGCGCTCTTCGGCTATCCTGCGTGGAGCTACTATAAGAGCTATCGAGAATCGTCGTGACGCGCATCGATCCGCTCGATCTACGTGACAGGAGTTCAATCAATAGATGACAGGTACCATCGATAAGGATTCTTATGCCTTCCGGAGGAACGTCATTCCCGGCTTGCGCAAGGTCGACTGGAGCGACGCGACAAGACAGAATGAGTTCGTCAACAGCGTTGTCTCGGCGCTCAACGGCGTGGGAGAGAACCTGGACTACGACTATGTGTGCGCGGTGTCGGGAAGCGCGTTCCGCACTTCCTTCTCAGTCGAGGGATGGAATCACGGCAACTATCACGTCATCAACACGCCGATCATCCTCGAGCACACGTTCAAGATGTTGGGGTACGAGGTATCTCAGCATGATTGCGGCGACTTCGAAACCGGCAGCAAGCTCATCATGGACAGCATTGACGGGGGTGTCCCTGTCATCACGCTCGATGGCGTAGTTCAGTTTGCCGACGCGTGTGTGATCTCCGGGTATGACGACGGCGGCCGCGTGTTGCTGGGGTGGAGTCCGTTCATGCACGTCGGCGACGATCATCCGGAAGCGCCCGATGAGACAGGCTATTTCAGGAAAACAGACGGACAGTGTCGGCGAATACTTATCATCGAGGGCAAGTGCGAGAAGCCGGACAAGCAGACCGTGTTGACGGAGACGCTTAAGCTGACCTCACGCCTTATTCGGGAGGAGAGCCTGGCGCCGGGCCAGCACAACGGCCTCGCCGCACACAGAGCTCTCGCCGACGCGCTGCTGACTCGCACTTGGGATGACAACTACCTCGTCTACATGAACGTGATGTGCAACTACAAGGAGTACCTCGACCGGCAGTACGCTGTGCGGTTCTTCTGCGATCACGGCAGGGCCGATCTGGCCGGCGCCTACGACGAGATAGCGGCACTCTGCGCAAAGCTGGGGCAGATCATCCCTCAAGACTTCTCAGCAGGTGACATGTTCAGCCACAAGGAGAAGCTGAGGCCGTACTGCGATACCCTGCTGCAGATATGTGATCTGGAAGAGAGAGTGCTCACTCTGCTTGATTGACCGCATAGCCGAGTTCCTCCAATGTCTGGAATGAGGTGCGACCCGCGCCCACGATACTTACGAAGGGACAACCATGGATACGCCATCCATCACTGACATCCTCCGACGGCAGCTCGAGCCGACGATCGAGATGCTTCACGACGTCATCGAGCAGTGCTCGGACGACTTCTGGGCGTCGAATGGACGGAATGCAGCCGTATGGCAGCACGTCTATCATGCGACCTTCTGGCTGAATGCCTGGGCACGAGACTGGACGACACCCTTCGAAAAGCCTCCATTCCACTCCGGTCAGGCACTTGAGCTGGAGACCGACGCTTGTCCAGTCATCACCATGGATCAGATGCGCGACTATCTGGGCAAGGTGGAGAGCGAGTGCATGTCGTTCCTTGACGGCCTCACGGACGAGACTCTGGTTGCCGAGGAGGAGGCGTTCGGACGCACATGGACGCCGGCCGACCGCATCCTGGCGCAGATTCGACACGTTCAGCACCATGTCGGGATGATCCACGCTGCAATCAAGGAAGCAAGTGGGGGATGTCCCAGGTGGATGGCCTTCAACGAGTGAATCCCGGCACCCGCGCCTTGCCACAGCGGGAGTATCCATTCTCATTACTGGAGGATTTCGATGGCGGTGAAGGATGCCCCGAAGTTGCAGTTCGCATCGCGAGAAGAATTCCGGGCATGGCTGGACGACCACTGCCTGTCGGTCCAGGGCGTCTGGCTGGTGTTCGGCAAGAAGGGTGGTCCCGACACGATACGGCCAGACGAGGCGTTGGAGGAAGCACTTTGCTTCGGATGGATCGACGGCCAGTTGAGAAGCATAGACGAGACAGTATATGTCAAGTACTTCGCCCAACGGCGCAGAGGGAGCAACTGGTCTGAGAAGAACAAGGGCCTGATCGACTCGATGGAGAGACAGGGCAGGATGACTGACTACGGCCGCGCCAAGGTCGAGGAGGCCAAAACGACCGGCAGGTGGGACTCTCCCGCGAACGCACCGGTGACTGACGAGGACGTCAACGTGCTCGCCCAGGCTCTCAAAGGAACGGAACCGGCGTGCTCGAACTTTCTGGCCATGTCTTCGTCGGTCCGGAGAACGTATGCCGGAGCGTACCGCGCCGCCGTCTCTGACGAAACCAGAGCACGACGCTTGGCGCAGTTCATAGAACGACTGAACAACAACCTGAAGCCGATGTGAGCGGAGAGGACAGCACGGATGAGCACCAACGCAGACTAGTATCTGCCGATGCGCGAAGTCTAACAAGGCTGAGGTCTATCAGCAAGGCAGCGACACTTGGCGTTGACGGGTTTGAGTTGAAGGGTATCCGTCTGCCGTGCCGCTGCACCCCATGATAGAGAGGCCGGCAGACTGGTAATATTACCTGTTTTTGGATCCTCCCAAGCTCATGCCGTGATGACGCCTCTTGACTAAGTTCCAGCGCATGATAATATGAGGAAGTGGGTGAGTTGCCGAAGAGCAGCGGCCCGGGAGGAGAAGAGATGAGAAAGATTATCCTCATAGTCGCACTGCTTGCGGCTGCTGCGGTGGCTCAAGCGGCGATGCAGACCTATTCAATCGTAGACTACCCTGCCTATCAGCTCGACACGATTACCGGTCTGACCGATCATGTATCGGGTACCATCGTTGCCGATCCGGCGACGGGGGTCATCGCTTCCGCCACATTCACACTCACGGGAGCGTCTTCTTACACCGTTGCATCGGCTGTGATCGATCCGTACTTCGTCCACATCAGCCCTACACAGATCACGCTGAGTCGGATCAACCCGTCGAATCCGATGGGCTACGGTAACCTCCGCCTGTCAGGCGCGACCCAGGTGAGCGGTTTCAATGCCGCGTTGCAGTGGTACGCGCCGGGCGATCCATTGGTTCCGGGCAGCATGAACTACGCAAGCTACATGGGGCAGGTCTACCTCAGCAAGAACCATCCGGTTGATTTCGGGACTGCAGGCGGACTGGGAGACAGCTATCCCTGGGTCATAGCGAACGTCGTCCCCGAGCCTTCCTCGCTCATCGGCTTGGCCGCAGGACTGATCACATTGGCCGGTCTGAGGCGGCGCAGGGCGTAGGACGAGCCTGCCCGGTATTGCACATCGAAATCAGAGCCCCCGGTGACTCGCATCGCCGGGGGCTCATTCAATTCTGGACCGGCGCGACACAGTGGACGCCTACGGCACGGTGCGGTGCAGACGCGGAAGAAACGGGCTACGCACTCTGTCGTCTCCTAACGAACTCGTGGATGAAGTCGAAGGCGAAGGTGAGTTCCTCGATGGTGCAGTGGTTCTGGATGAAGTGCGTCGTGCAGAAGAGCAGGCCGCCGTCCTTGAACATCGTGAGCATCCGCTCGATCTCGGACCGCAGGCGGTCGATTTTCCCGAAGCCGATCGTCGTCTGCACGTCGAGCCCGCCCATCACCGTGAACTTATCCATGTAGCGCGACCGGTAGACCCCGTAGTCCATCCCCGCAGACTCCTGGAACGGGTGCACCACGTCGTAGCCGATCTCCACGATGCCGTCGAGCACCGACATGTTGTTGCCGTCGGTGTGCAGGCTGACGTACGCACCCCTGCTCTTGACGGCGTCCACGACCTGCTTGTGGAATGGGAAGATGAGGGTCCGCCAGACGTCGGGACTGAACATCAGGGAGTGCTGAGCGCCCCAGTCGTCTGAGACGTGCACCATGTCCACGCCGAGGTCGAGGCAGTTCATCGCGAAGCGTTTGTTCCACTCAGCCTGGCGCGCGTAGATCTCCTGCAACTCGTCGGGGTACAGGAGCAGATACGCGAGGTGGTTCTCGATGCCGAAGGCGCCGTTCAGGGCCTCGAAGAAGCCGGGGGTCTGCATATAGACGAACCGCCCGCGCTCATCCTTGTGGTGACGCACGCCGTCGATCACCCCCTGGTAAGCTGCCATGTCGTCCGGATCGGCGGGAGACACGTCGAGCAGGTCAGGGGGCTCGATGTTGCCGCGGGACGGCTTGCCGGACTCCTCGACGATCTGCCAGTTGTAGGTCGAGGGGCCGCCGAAAAGATGAGCGTAGTCGAACTCGTAACGATCCTCGAACGCCTCGACCGAGCCGAACGCTTGCCTGATCTGCGGCTCCAGGTTGGCGCGCACCCACCCGTATACCGGCACTCGGTCCGGCCTGCGATGCTCGATGGTTTCGATGACACGTTCGCGTGACAGCATGTGTGCGTCTCCTCCGATGCAGCCATGATTTCTACTGAACACTACTGGAACCGTCCGGGAAATCCTCTGCCCGTTTGCCCGCAAGCAGGAAACGATCGCGATGCCTGGAACGGATGTTGGAGTCAGTCCGCGAATTTGGGTATTATTAGATATAGCCCGTGGCGATTTGCCGCAGAGGAGTCTCTGAGTTGGACGAACAGCGACTGCCTGGAGAGTCTCAGTGGATGCTGCAACTGGTGCTCGACACCATACCCGTGCGGGTCTTCTGGAAGGACAGGAACTGCGTCTTCCTGGGATGCAACCAGCTCTTCGCCTCCGACGCCGGGTTCTCAACCGTCGAAGACATCGTGGGCAAGACCGACTACGACGTCCCGTGGAAGGAACAGGCCGATCTCTATCAGGCCGACGACCGCGCGGTCATGGAGACGGGGACGCCCAAGCTTCACTACGAGGAGCCTCAGAGAACGCCTGACGGGCGGATCATCTGGCTGCGGACCAGCAAGATTCCGCTGCGGGACAGCGACGGGCACGTGATCGGCGTGATGGGCGTCTATGAAGATATCACCGAGCGGAAAGAGGCAGAGAACGCCCTGCGAATATCAGAGGAGAGATACCGCGAGCTGATCGAGAATACCAACAGCATAATACTGCGCTGGGGCCGCGACGGCACAGTCCGTTTCCTCAACGAGTTCGGCCAGAGCTTCTTCGGTTACAAAGAGAGAGAGATCGTCGGCCGGAACGTCATCGGCACGATAGTGTCGGAGACGGAGACGTCCGGGCGTGACCTTCGCGCAATGATCGCCGATATCCTGGCTCATCCCGAGCGCCACGAGACCAACGTGAACGAGAACATGCGCAAGGACGGCGAGCGGGTATGGATAGCCTGGACTAACAAACTCGTATTGAGCGAACAGGGAGATGTCACGGAGATACTGAGCGTGGGACTCGACATCACGGCGCGGAAGCATGCCGAGGACGCGCTTCACGAGAGCGAGGAGCGATACCGATCCATCTTCAACTCGAACGTGGACGCGTTCCTGCTCTTCGACATAGAAGGCCGCATCGTGGACACGAACGCCAGAGCGTGCGAGCTCTACGGATACTCGCGCAGGAAACTCATCGGTCTCTCCGGCAGAGACATCGTAGACCCCGGCCATTACCATATGTTCGAGAGCTTCGCCGGGACCGCCCTGGGCGAATGGTTTGCAGGGGAATCCCTGCATGTGCGCAGAGACGGCAAGAAGTTCGATGTGGAGGTACACGGCACCAGGCTGCGCGACGGCGGCAAGGAGCGACTGCTTGCGATCATTTTCGACGTCACCGAGCGAAACGAAACCAGGGAATCCATGAGGCTGTTCAGCGATGTGGTCCACAACATGCAGCTTGGACTGTACATCTACGAGTTGGAGGACCCGGAAGACGACCGCACCCTGAGGCTGACGGCGACAAACCCGGCATCAACGGCGAACATGGGATTGCGCCAGAGAGAGATTATCGGGAGATACATAGACGACGTGTTCCCGGACCTTCGCGACCAGGGCATTCCGCAACGGTTTGCGGACGTGGTGCGAACCGGGCGACCTTTCCGGGTGACAGAGTTCGCGTACTCGGATACGAATCTATCCCCAAAGTATTACTCCTTCCGAGTGTTCAGTCTCCCCGGCAGCCAGGTTGGGGTGCTGTTCGAGGATATCACCGATCAGGTGCAGGCCAGGGATGAGCGGCGCCGATTCTACCGAAAGACGATCGAGGCGGCGACCGAGGGCAAGCTGCTCATCTGCGATCGCGAGGAGATCAAGCAGATGGCCGGTCCGCCGATAGCCACGTCCGTTGTCAGGCGACCCGAAGATCTGGGCAGGGCGCGCCGCATGGTCGCGGAGATCGCGTCGGCCGAGGGCATGGACGAGACCAGGGTGTTCGACCTGGTTCTGTGCGCCGGTGAGGCCACAACCAACGCGATCAAACATGCCGACAAGGGAACAGCCACCGTCCACCGACGCGATGACGGCGCTCTGCTCGTAGTCGTCACGGACACCGGGCCGGGCATACAGGAGATAAACCTCCCGGACGTGGCGCTGAAAAGAGGCTACACGACCGCCGTATCGCTGGGCATGGGCTACAAAGCGATGATCTCGGTCGCCGACCAGGTTTACCTGGCCACAGGCCCGAAGGGCACGACGGTGGCCGTAGAGATGAGCCTGCATGCCAAACCGCCGCAGACCTCGAACCCGGTGTTGCCCGACACATGGTAGCCACGACATATCATCACGCCGCCCCAAGCCGGCCGGGCATCAAGGAACATGGCACCAGTCACATCAACGGATACTCTCGTCTGAGCCTTTGGGCGGCGATCTGCGAAGATGCCAACATGTCAACGGGATCGGAGAAAGGCAACTGCTGCAACACTCGCGGGGCGGGTCTGTGAGCTTACTGGTCGTCTCGCAGCCATGCATATACTTCTGCCCGGCACTAGGTCAGTCGGCCACGAGACGATGACTTCGCTTCAACTGGCCGATCGCGAGCCAGGCGACTGTGGCGAGTATCCAGGCTGCCAGTAGAAGCACCAATGGCGCCTGTTCTTGCTTGTAGGTGGAGTGAGCCAGCCGCTCATACCCGAGCAGGAACAGCAGCCATGATGTCCACGCGTAGGTCGAGCCGTACTCTCGAATCACGACCCTTGCCCATGAGAACGTCATTCCTCGAACGGTTTGGCGAAGGCCGCGCAGAGTCGGCAACCACCGTCTCACACGCCCGCAGTAGTCCTCGTACTCCTGACCGAATCGCCCGCGCAGATAAGCCTCCTCGGCCGCAGTGATGGCGGCGTACACGAGCAAGACAAACGGCACCCCAATGAGGTATACGAGCGGATTGTTGAAGACGATGAACAGGCCGAAGAAGACCATCATGTTGCCGACATAGAGGGGGTTGCGACAATGACTGAAGAACCCAGTTGTGACAAGACCCTCGGCGTAGACCTTCCCATCCTTGCCGCCGCGCACTATGTAAGCCAGGCCGATGACTATCGCACGCAGGGCCTGTCCGCCAAGTATGACTGCGATGCCAAGAACATCGAGCCACCTGTCCAGCGACTCGCTGCCCAGGGGATAGACCGGGCGATAGGCGATGACCAGCCCCAGCATGACCACCGCAAACATCCAGTTTCGGTGAAAGAAGAAGAAGTTCCCGAGGCTGACGAAAAGTCCGGAGCGCACTTCGTCGCCGTTCGTGCTCGTCACCTATTTCACCGCCACCATTCCACAGAAGTTGTACCAGCGGAAGAACTCTTCGCAGTATCTGAATCCCTCGCTGAGCAGGAGGTCCCTGTTCTCCTCCATCCTATACGGGATCAGCACGTTCTCCAACGCTTCGCGCTTCTGGGATATCTCCATCTCCGAGTACCCCTTGCGACGTTTCATATCGTAGTAGTACTTGATGAAGAGACGGTTGAAAAGGGAGTCTGAGTGGACGAGCTTCTCTATGAGAATGAGGCACCCATTCTCGTTTAGCCCATTGGCGACCTCTCTTATCACATGCTGGCGGTAGAGGGGACGCACGAACTGCAGCGTCAGGATCATCACGACTACCGAGGCATTCTCAATGAGCAATCCCTTGTTCAGATCGGCTTCGATGAACTCGTAGGCGTGGGCTAGATGATGTTCTTTCATCTTCTCATCCGCCTTCTTGATCATCTCGCTCGAGTTGTCTATGCCAACGAACTTCACGCCCGGACTGACCAGCGGGTCCAGATACAGGAATGTAGTGCCGGTCGCGCAGCCAAGATCGTAGAGGTTCGTTCCGTCAACGGCAAAATCCACCGCCATCTCCCCGGTCATGCGCTGAAGCTCTTCATAGAATGGCACCGAGCGGCTGACCATGTCGTCGAAGACGGTCGTCACGGTCTCATCGAACTTGAAATCACTATTCATATCGCGCGGTTTCGCGAAAACTTCATCCTTTGCCATAGATTTCTCCTGTCTTCATGCGCTTGGCGGCCTCTCCGAACAGGGGAGCGCGACCGCCCGGCGTTACCCCTGTATTGTTCGCGTCATGTCAATACCGTTCCTTCACGAAGCGAGTGCCGACATCATGCGGCTCTCACAGGAAGCAGGAGATTCCGCCTGCCCGCCGAATACCGGGACTAGGACTTCGATACAAAGGAGGTTACCGAATGAGCATCGGCAAGCGTCTCTTTGCGGAGTGCATCGGCACTTTCTGGCTTGTGCTGGGCGGGACCGGCAGCGCGGTTCTCGCCGCGGCCTTCCCCGGTGTGGGAATCGGCCTGCTTGGGGTCTCACTGGCGTTCGGACTGACCCTGCTGACGATGGCATATGCCATCGGGCGGATTTCCGGATGCCACATAAACCCGGCCGTCACAGTCGGATTGGCGGTAGCAAAGAAGTTCCCGTGGAAGGATGTACCGGGCTACGTCATCTTCCAGGTGATCGGCGGGATCGCGGCGTCGGCGGTGCTGTATGCAATCGCAAGCGGCGGTCCGGAGTTCAGTATCGCGGGGGCGCTCGCGGCGAACGGCTATGCCGGGCACTCGCCGGGTCAGTACACCATGGTGGCGTGCCTCATCGCCGAGATCGTAATGACCTTCATGTTCCTGCTGGTCATCCTCAAGACGACAGAGAAAACGGCCCCGGCGGGGTTTGCGCCGATCCCCATCGGCTTGATGCTGACCCTGATACACCTCATCAGCATTCCCGTGACGAACACATCTGTGAACCCCGCTCGAAGCACGGGACCCGCAGTGATCGCAGGCGGATGGGCGCTCGAACAACTCTGGTTCTTCTGGGTCTTCCCGATTCTGGGAGCAATCCTGGCAGGACTGGTCTACGGGGCGCTGAAGGAAGACTGATATCTTCCCAGATGTTCCCACATGATGGCCGCCCACTGCTGCGACGGGCGGCCTCTGCTTTCCATCCTGGATCGCGCCATATCAGAGCTTGACAAGAATTATAGTTTCTGTTACTATTTCGTAATAAATCCTATCAAGCTCATCTATGGCCGAAGAAGACACGAGAGTCGAGAGCGCGGTCGAACGCTTCCAGGAAGCCTGCAGGCGGGTCGGCGCGAAGGTGACCCATCAGCGGCTGGTCGTTCTGAGATCGGTTGTTGAGAGAAACGACCACCCGGACGCGGAGGCCGTCTATGAGTCGGTGCGCAAGGAGATGCCAACCATCTCACTTGACACCGTTTATCGCACACTCTGGTTTCTGAGGGACCTCGGCATCCTCTCCACGGTAGGACCTCCTAGAGACAGGGTTCGTTTCGACCCGGACACCAGCACCCATCACCACTTCGTATGCGCGCGCTGCGGGACAGCTCACGACTTCCGCAATCCCGAGTTTGACGAACTCGCGGTGCCACCGGAGATCGTTGCGCTCGGAAGGGTCGAGACCTCTCACGTGGAGTTGAGAGGGCTATGCACAGGCTGTCTGGGCAATGAAGGCAGGCAAGACATCAATGGATTGAAAGGAGTAGGATCATGAAAGAGAACGAGAGACTCACCACGGGTTTCGGAGCGCCCGTTGACAACGACCTCAACTCCGCAACGGCCGGCGAGAAGGGCCCGGTGTTGATCCAGGACGCGCACCTGACGGAGAAGCTGGCACACTTCGACCGGGAACGGATTCCCGAGCGCGTCGTTCACGCCAAGGGGGCGGGCGCCTACGGGTACTTCGAGGTGACCAAGGACGTCACGAACTACACGCGGGCGAAGTTCCTCTCGGCGATCGGGAAGAAGACCGAGGTCTTCCTCCGCTTCTCCACCGTGGGCGGCGAGAAGGGCTCAGCGGACTCCGAGCGCGACCCCCGCGGGTTCGCGATCAAGTTCTACACCGAGGAAGGCAACTACGACATGGTCGGCAACAACACGCCTGTCTTCTTCATCCGCGACCCGATGAAGTTCCCGGACTTCATCCACACCCAGAAGAGGAATCCGGCGACGAACCTCAAGGATCCGGACATGTTCTGGGACTTCCTCTCGCTGACGCCGGAGTCCATCCATCAGGTGACGATACTCTTCTCGGATCGGGGAACTCCCCGGAGTTACCGCCACATGAACGGATACAGCAGCCACACATATATGTGGTACAACGAGAAGGGCGAATGCGTCTGGGTGCAGCTTCACTTCAAGACCGAGCAGGGAATACGAAACTTCACCGGTCCGGAGGCCGACGCGATGCGCGGCATAGACCCGGACGTCGCGACCCGCGACCTCCATGATGCCATCGCCCGGGGGGAATACCCGTCGTGGAGGATGGAGGTCCAGATCATGACTCCGGAGCAGGCGAAGACCTACCGTTTCGACCCGTTCGACATCACCAAGGTGTGGCCGCACGCGGATTTCCCGCCGATCGAGATCGGGCGGCTGGTGCTGAACCGCAACCCCGAGAACTACTTCGCCGAGGTCGAGCAGGCGGCGTTCTCGCCCGCGAACTTCGTTCCGGGCATCGGACCATCGCCGGACAAGATGCTGCAGGGACGGCTCTTCAGCTACCACGACACGCACCGGCACAGGCTCGGCCCGAACTACCATCTGCTGCCCGTCAATGCTCCGAGAGCGTGCGAGATGAACAGCTACCAGCGCGACGGGGCGATGCGCCTCGACGACAACGGTGGCGGCGGCCCGAATTACTGGCCGAACAGCTTCGGCGGCGCTTCTCCGGATCCAAGCGTCGCTCCCCCAGCGATTGACGTAGCCGGCATGGCGGGCCGCCATGCCTACACCCTCGGAGACGTGGACTTCGTTCAGGCGGGCGCGCTCTACGGCAAGGTCATGACCGATGAGGACCGCGCGCACCTGATCGGCAACATCGTCGGCCACCTGAAAAACGCGCAGAAGCGGATCCAGCTTCGACAGACCGCGCTGTTCTACAAGGCAGATCCGGACTACGGCAAGAGAGTGGCCGAGGGGTTGGGGCTCAGCCCCGAAGAAGTGAAGGAGCTTGCGGCGATGTCGCAGGAAGACAGGGTCAAGGCGACCTCGACCTGACCCGAATGGCGAAGCGACGAAGCTTCGTCGAGAAAGGATGACACAATGAACGAGACAGCAGAGACGAAATGCGACTGCATCAGGATGCCCCTGATCGGGGACGATGCCCCGGCGTTTGAGGCCGAGACCACCCAAGGGCACATAAGGTTCCCCGACGACTACAGAGGCAAGTGGGTGATACTGTTCAGCCATCCGGCGGACTTCACCCCGGTGTGCACGACCGAGTTCATGACGTTTGCGAAGATCGAGCCTGAACTGAAGGCCCTCAACTGCGAGCTGATAGGACTCTCGATTGACAGCACGTTCAGCCATATCGCGTGGCTGAGGACAATCAAGGAGAAGATCAAGTACAGGGGCATGGAGAACATGGAGATCACGTATCCCGTGATCAGCGACATCAAGATGGATGTAGCCAAGAAGTTCGGCATGGTCCAACCGTCCTCCAGCGACTCGCAGGCAGTCCGGGCGGTCTTCTTCATTGACCCGAAGGCGAAAGTCAGGGCGCTGTTCTACTACCCATCGTCAAGCGGCAGGAACTTCGACGAGATCAAGCGGCTGCTGATCGCCATGCAGACCGCGGATGCGAATCAGTGCGCGACGCCGGCGGACTGGCGCCCGGGCGACGACGTGATAGTCCCGCCTCCGGGATCGTGCGGGGTCGCCAAGGATCGCGTCGAGCAGGCCGGCGACGACTACTACTGCCTCGACTGGTTCATGTGCCTGAAGAAGCTGCCCATGGGCTAGGAGCCTGGCCTCGCCGAATGACAATCGGCCCCCGGGACCGCGAAGATGTTTCCACGGTTCGGGGGGCCGATTGTGCGAGCAGTTCATCCGCACCGGAGACCCCGCGGTGATCGTCCTCTGCAAAAAAACCGCAAAAAAAGTTCCGAGCACCATGAAGGAATAAGCTCTGCCGTGCCAGAATAAGGATGAGGTTGATTGTTGGGTCTTCACGCCGGCAATACTTGCACGGAGGTGATGAACGGACAGTCGAATACGGGTTTCCGCTCGGCATGAGGACCAGACGGTCACTGACCGGCCAGGCAGCGGGAAACATGGATACCGCTCAAGGAGCCGGGTCACCAAACTCCAAGGAGGAATTGACAGGCATGAGCAAGGTACTTACGATCGTATTGTGCATCGCGCTGTGCATATGCGCAGTGGCGGCCACCGCCCAGGAGGGCATGAAGGGCCGAGTCGAGGCGACAGGAGCATTCGCATACGTGAATGTCTCCGACCTGGACTTGATGGTATTGGCAGCCACCTACGGCAAGTTCGTGACGCCGCAGGTCGAGGCCGGTCTCGGAGTGATCTGGGCGGACCTCGACGGCGACTCGATCTGGGGGCTTGCGCCGCAGTTGGCCTATCACTTCGTGCCGGAGGAGCCGTCCAAGACGGTCCCGTTCGTCGCCGCTTCGTACCTGTATCTGGACACCCCTGGCGACAACTACGACACGTGGAGCGTATCCGGTGGGATGAAGTTCTTCCTGGACGGCGACTACACGGATGCCAACCAGGCGATCACCGCCGAAGTGCGATACGTCAATGACGTTATGGGAGAAGACGTGCTGGCAGTCATGGCCGGCT
>JAGONM010000053.1 GCA_017993055.1 Armatimonadota bacterium | reverse complement strand
TCGGCTGCATAACGATGGCGACCATCACGACGCGGATACTCGGCACGCACCGGGAGAAGACGATCGCGGCCTCGATCCTCAACTTCGCCATCCCCTGCTCCGCCCAGCTCGGTGTGATCGTGCTGCTCCTGGGCAGGGTCGGTTTCGGCTACACGGCGGCGTTTGTGTGCGTGATCGGCGCCGCCCTCGTCACGGTGGGGACCGTGCTCCACCGGATGCTTCCGGGGGAGTCCTCCCCGCTCTTGATCGATCTGCCTCCGATGCGGATGCCCGGGCTTGCCAACATCGCGCGTAAGACCGGCAGCCGGACGGTGGCCTTCATGCGCGAGGCGGCGCCCTGGTTTCTCGTCGGCTCGGCCGTGGTGGCGCTGATGCAGGTCACGGGCCTGCTGGGACTATGGGAGAGGGGATTCGCACCGCTGACCACCGGTTGGCTGCTCCTTCCCCGCGAGTCCGCGAGCGCTTTCGTCATGGGTATGATCCGGCGGGACTTCGGTGCCGCCGGGTTCGCCGCGATGTCTCTCACGCCGCCCCAGACGCTGGTGGCGATGGTCACCATGACCCTTTTCGTGCCGTGTGTAGCTTCGATCGCCATGCTCTTCAAGGAACGGGGCGGCCGGCAGGCGCTGGCGATCTGGGTGGGGACCTGGGTGACGGCCTTCCTGGTCGGAGGGCTCGTAGCGCGGGTGGTTCTATGACCGAGCGGGGGAAGAAGTTCTCGCAATCCGCGCCCGAGGCGGCTGCGGCGGTGATCTGTCCCGGTTGCGGGGCCGAGTATGCGAGGCTTCCGGCGTATTCATGCCCGAGGTGCGGCGCGTCCCTGTGTGCGTGCGGGTGCGAACGATGCCGAGCGGCCTGCGGACTCAAGAGGCCCGGCGAGAAGCCACGGCCGGACAAATGAGAAAGCGGCGGGCACCCACGTCATCCCGCCGCTCCTCCTGACTGAAGAAACTCTATCGCGGCCTTCAGCGCGAACTCCGACGTCCGCCGCCGTGGCTCACCTGGCCACCCTTTCGGCCGGCTTCCCTTGCTTCCTCGCTTGTCCACTCATGGGCTGTGCCCTTTGTGTGTGCAGCTCTGCCGCCCTTGCTGGCGATCTCTCTCTGCTTCGACGTGCTCATAGAGGCAAATCCGCGCCTCGTGGTACCCATTGCTTTCACCTCCCCGGGTTGTCGGCCCGCAATGCGTGTAACTCTCTATTACCCCGCATTGCTGAGCTTCAAACCTCGTGAGTGCGGCGAAGCCTGGGGATGAATGAAGGCGGGCGCGCTCGGGCCGCGTGTAACAGCGCTCATCCGGCGCGGAGGAGGATTCACGCCCCGATTGCGCCCGCCGGTCTCCGGGGAGGATCGCAGGCAGATCCCTTCTAAACGAATTGTTCCATCCGCCGGGCCGTTCGCGGACTGAGCGAGATACCTGATTAGCCTCAGTATCCGAACTCCCGCCACGCCTCCAGCATCGTGCGGATGTTCTCGAGCGGAACGTCCGGCGCGATCTCGCCGTGGCCGATCAGCCCACCGCCGCGGCTTCCGAGGGCCTCGGCGACTTGCTTGACGTGCGCCCGAATCTCGTCTCGGGTGCCGTGCGGAAGGATATGCTGCCGATCGAGGTCCGACCTGAACGCGACCTTACCTCCGAACTCCGACGCGATCTCTCGGATGTCCATGATCGTGTGCTGCACGTTCAGCACATTCACGCCGACGTCAACCAGGTCGCGCATGATCTCCCAGGTGACCCCGTCGGAGTGGAAATGGACGTCCTTGCCGGCGGCCCTGCAA
Source organism: Armatimonadota bacterium (assembly GCA_017993055.1). Taxonomy (NCBI): domain Bacteria; kingdom Bacillati; phylum Armatimonadota; species Armatimonadota bacterium. The sequence goes on along the minus strand of JAGONM010000053.1, from coordinate 16,090 downwards.
GGCTCGAACATTCGGGCGTACGCGGGCTTGAAGAACCTCCTCCAGGTTGAGGGGCTCGTGATCAGGCTGAGCTGCGTCCCCCAGTCGTCGCCGAAGTGGAATCCGTCGGCATCGGTCTTCACGGCCTCGAGGATGTACTCCAGCGTATGGTCCACTATCCGGTCGCGGAGGAGATATGCCTCCTCGGCATCGAGCGCCAGATCGCACATCAGGTTCTCGTAGCCCCTGAGCCACTGCATCCTCTCGAAGAGGTTTGTTCCGCCCAGCATCGCGTAGTGCCCGTGCCCGGACTCCTCCAGGCCTTTCTGGAAGCCGGCCAGCCATTCGCCGTCCGGGTTCGGAGGCGGCGACCACCTGCCGAACGCGCTCCAGTCGGCGAGAGGGTGCCCGACCGGGATGCCGAGCATGCCGTCACGGTCGTTCTCCCACGTGACTCCCCAGCCGTCGGTATTGGTACCAGACCGATACTCGAGGGGGAGGTGCTCGATCTTTGGCATTCCGAACGCCTGGCCGAAGTCGCTCGGGTACTCGCTCAGGAGATCGAGCAGCGGCTGCCCGTGCTCCATGATCGCGGCGGGAAGGACTCCGTGGAACAGGGGGATTCGGTCAGGTCCGTCGAAATGTATCGCTCGTCTAACTCTCTCGCGGCTTGTCATTTTGCTCCTCGCATCGAAATCTGCTATTCTTGAACGGCGGAACACCCTCAGGGCGTATCTTCCTGCCCGGCCGTCACGTCTTACTCCCGAGGGTGAAGCCCCCCGGCTGCATTCAGCGGAAGGGAATCTCTGTGAAGAACCGTCACGGTCTCACGTTCATCGAGATACTGATACTGGTCGCATTTCTAACCGTAATGCTGATGCTGATCTTTCCGGCCGTCGTGAACGTCCGCGCCAAGGGCCGCAAGACCCAGTGCATGTCTAACCTGCGCCAGATGGGCATGGCGATGGAACTCTACTCCCATTCGTACGACGGCAGGTTTCCTCCCTGGCTGAACCGCCGCAAGGACGCCTTCGGGAACACCGGCAAGTGGGACGACCCCGAGAAACTCTACCAGGCGCTCCGCCGGGGCATCTCCGACAGCGGCGTCGCCTATTGCCCGAACGATCCGGTGGCGGCGCGCGACGTAGATCGTTACGGCGTGAACCACCTGCATTTCAGCTACCACTTCGCCACCCGGTCCGAAGAGAAGGGCGGCTCGGTCACGATGGAAGGCCTGGTCGTCAACGGCAGGGTTAAGGTCGGCGCGGCCGAGTACGTCCTCATCCGCGATGCGAACATGGCGTTCGTAAAGAAGATGCCCGGAAAGCCTGCCCGCGGGTGCGAGCACTTCGGCGGCGTCAACGCCGTCTACGCGGACGGCCACGCGAAGTGGATCAGGTGATGCCGGGGCCTCCTATCCGCCCAGGATGACGTCGTCCAGCGCGCGCTTAGGCACATGGTGGACACCCTCAGCGTCCCGATAGTACCTGATGTCGCCATCGGTCCCGATCTCCTCCAGCACGACCGTCTCCCTCGGGTAACCCAGCGCCACTATCAGGAGAATCTCGTATCTCGGAGCTATGTCAAGGATCGCCCGCAGTCTATCGCGGTCAATCGAGCCTATCATGCATCCGCCGATGCCCTTCTCGGCGGCGCCGAGCGTGATGCTCTGGGCCGCGATGCCGTGGTCGCAGCCGAATCCCTTGCTGATCTCCGTATCGCCGAGGATGACTATGTAGGCCGACGGCCGCTCGCCCTCCTCCGGACCCGGCCAGTCCTTGAGGTAGCCCGCCCACATCGTCGTCTGGAACACCCGGTCGTTCACCTCGGGGGTATTGCAGATGACGTACTTCAGCGGCTGAAGGTTCGCGGCCGACGCGGACAGCCTGCCGAGATTCACCAACCCCCTCAGCGCGGCCGTGTCAATCGGCCTCTCCTGATGGAATCGGCGGCAGCTCCGGTTCTTTCTGACGATATCCTCGATCATGCGAATCCTCCCGTCACTTCGGCAGCGGGTTCTGTCGGTGGCATTCCTCGATGACCTCGATCTGCCTGCGGACCTGTTCCGGAGGGACCGCGAGCGGCGCTCCCTCGGTAAGGGCATCGTACAGGTTGCCGTAGAACTGCCTGGCCATGTATCCGAACCAGTTCTTCTGTTCTTCCGGGATGTCCCAGCTCTCCGTGTGCCAGGTGAGGTCCTCGCCGCAGTACTTCCGGCCCTCGAGCGGCTCGCGGATCAGATGCTGCTCGGGGGCTTCCTCGGGCTTGTACCACTTCCACTCGAGGTGGTTGGCCGTGCCGGTCAGACCGCCGTACTGCGCGTAGATCTGGTACATGAAGGTCGAGTAGGGCGCGCAGGATGAGATCTCGAGGTCAATCGTGGGGCGGCCCTTGCCGCTGAGGAGGATCTTCACGTGGTCCTCCGCGTTCCCAAAAGTGTTCACGCGATCCATGACGCACTTGACCTCGGGCATTATGTCGAAGCCGAACAGGCGGAGCGCCTGGTCCATCGGATGCGGGCCGGTATTGAGCAGGCTGCCGGCGCTCATCTCCTGGAGCGTCTGCCAGTCCCATCGGCGGCCGAAGCCGTTGAACGCGATGTTGATCTGCACGACGCGCCCCAGCACGCCTGAATCGAGCACCTTGAGGATCTGCTGGAAGTACGGCGCGAACCGTGACTGCTGGAAGATCGCGAAGAGCTTGCCGGTCTCTCCGGACTTGGCGATCAGCTTGTCCACGTCGGCGGCATACCGGGCTACCGGCTTCTCGCACAGCACATTGTGCCCCGCGTCCATGATCTCGAGCGTCACCGGCACGTGGTCGGGACTCATGGTGGCGTTGACGACGAGGTCGAGGTCGTCGCGCCTGAGCATCTCCTTGTAGTCGGTGTACGCCGCGCACCCTGTTGCGTTGACGGCGTCGTCGCAGCGCCCTTCGAGCGGATCGGCGACGGCGGCGATCTCGTACCGGTCGGGCATCTCCTTGAGGGCCGCGATGTGGATGTTGTGGCCGCTTCTGCCCTGGCCGATAACTGCGGTTCTGATCTTCTTCATGATAGTGTCCTTTCATTCGGTGTCGGGTGTTCGGCGTCAGGAAACCCCGACGCCCAACCACCAACACCCGGCACCAATACCTACTTCTTCCCCTCCGGCTTCACCTTCCTGAACTCGACCGTAAACCCCTCGCCGAAGGTCTTTATCGCCGCCGGCTCGCCGTCGGGTCCGAGTGCGAAGGTCATCTTCAGGTCCTCATGCTGCTCGGGGTGTTCGTGTTTTCCGACAAAGGTGTCGAAGTGGTAGTGCTTCAGCCTGTACTCCGTTCCGTACCTCGCGTAGAGAGCGCCGGACCTCATGGAAACGGCCAGCGTCCCGTAGGCGGCGTCCTCGTAATCGCCGACGTACACCGCCAGCTCGCGCGAAGGCCTGGTCCCCTTGTGGCGCACCTCGACGGACTCTTTCTCCTTCGCCTCCCGCTTCTGCGCGGCGTGCACCTTCTTGATGTCGGCGTTCCAGTTCCGCCTCGGCAGGTCCAGCAGGATGTCCCGGAGCGAGTTCGCCAGGCATCCCGACGGGCCGTCCATCGCGATGTTGGTCAGCACGGTGAAACCGATGTTCAACCTCGGGATCAGCGTCGTGTTGCTCGTGAAGCCCCTGAGCCAGCCGCCGTGGCTCACAATGATCTCGCCACGGTACTCCAGCTTGTTCCATCCCAGGCAGTAGGCCGCCAGGTTCGAGCCGTGGTCAATGCCGTATTTGTCGGGGTTCTCGACCGGAACGACCATGTGCGGCTTCTTCGTTTCATCGAGGTTCTTCTTGGAGACGATCTGCTTGCCGTTGAACCGTCCGTCATTCAGTTGGAGGCGAATCCACCTGCTCATGTCCTCGGCGCAGGCGTTGATCGCGCCGGCCGCGGTCGAGTTGTCGTGCGTCGGCGCGGGCACCATGACGACCTTCCCCTTGTACGGGACGTGCCCGTGTGAGTGATCCGGCACGGCTTCGGTCTGGCTGACCCTGGTGACGGCCTTCATGCCCAGCGGTTTGAAGATCCGTTTCCTGACGAACTCCTGCCAGGTGCTGCCCGCCGCATTTCCGACGCAGAGACCCGCCGCCGAGAACGGCACGTTTGCGTACTCGTAGGTGGAACGGAAGGAGGTGGAGTGGGGGGCAACTCCGTAGCGCCGAACGATCTCCTCCGCGTCTCGGTCCTCTACAGACCAGAGCGCGTCGTGCCGGGGCATTCCGGTCCGATGGCTGACCAGGTCTCGCATGGTCACGAGGGCGTCGGCATGCGCATCGGAGAGCTTGAAGTACGGCAGGTGCTTCCTTGGGTGGTCGTCCCACGACATCCTGCCCTCGTCCACCAGTATCGCCATGGCGCAGGTGGTGAATGCCTTGGTCATCGAGGCGATGGCGAAGAGGGTGTTCGGCGTGATCGGGTCGTCCGTGCCGATCTCCTTGACGCCGCATCCCTGGAGGTAGACCTCGTCCCCCTGCACGACGGCGACCGCGACTCCGGGTATCTTCCAGGCCCTCATCGCCGCCCGGACGGCCCTGTCAATCGAGGATTTGCGGATGCTCATCTATGGTTGGTCTCCCTGAACGACGCTCGGGTTTCGGATCGAGTCGTCCGGGGCCAATTCTACCACGGATGGCGCGCGAAGGAAAACGTCGGCTGGGGGACAGCAGAAATGCCGCTCGGCCCTGCGGCGCGAGCGGCATTTCACGGTTGGAGGTGCGGGTGTCTTACTTCCTTCGGATCAGGCGTCCGCCGAGAGCGATCGGCGCGATCCCGCCGAGCAGAAGCGCGATGCCGGAAGGCTCGGGCACGCACTGGCCGGTCAGGTTCACGTTGTCGAGCCAGACCCCGACTCCGTCCGGCTGAACGTAGACTGCCTCTACCGACACCCAGCGCGGCTGGATCGGAAGCAGGATTCGATCGAAGGGATTCACCGTCTGCCAGTCGAGGGCGGCGTAGTTCGCCAGGCTGATCGTGACCCAGTCGCTCACGAAGTAGCCCAACTGCGGGTCGGCATCGCGGGGTCCGCCGAGGTAGTAGGGCAGAAGCGTCGGATTGGACTCTGCGTTGTACCTCTCGTCCCACCAGTCGAGCCGGAACGAGACCGAGGCGTTCTGGGCGAGCCAGCCGGACCAGGTTACGTCCGCCGTCAAATCCAGGTACTTCGCGGTGCCGTTCGGGAGCCAACCGGGGCTGAGCGAGTCGTCAACTATCTGACGAAGCCACAGATCCCCGCCCGGTCTCTTGCACGTGGCGGCGTATCCGTGTTCCGGGCCGTCCATAGCGACGATGATGTCGGCGCCGGCCTGCCACCCCTGCAGATTGCCCGTGCCAAATCCCGGGTTGACTATCTCGTTGTAGCCGTTGAGTGGGAGAGACCATGCGGCGGAACTCAGGACGAGCGCCAGCGCGAAGACGAGCTTGAAACCTCTTACCATCTTCATCTCCTTTTCCGCGAGGCATACATGTGCCTTGCTGTATGGCCGGTGGTACGGGCCAGGCGGTTAGGGAAATGAAGCCTGGACGCGTCCGGGGGCCTGGGCGACCTCCGTGTCGTCGTGCCTCTGATGGACTTTCAATCCGTAGATTGGGAATATTATTGCACATGTTGAGCGTTCTGTCAATAGCTGAACAGACTAGCAAGCGTAAAACCGGTAATATTGCCGGGATGTGGGCCCGGTCTCAACATCCGCCGGCGGGGACAAAAAGAAATGCCGCTCGACCATCATCGTCGAACGGCACTCCACAAAACTATGGAAACGGTTTCCAATGTTCAGACGGGATTCACAGTCTCCACACCAAGCGTGACTCGAACGAACTACTTCCTGCGAACGAACCTGAACGCGAACGGGGCAACCCCTCCGAGGAGGAGAAGCAGTCCGGATGGCTCGGGCACGCACTTTCCGGTCAGGTTCACGTTGTCCAGCCAGACGGACACGCCGTTCGGCTGCACGAAGGTGACCTCGACCGATACCCACTTGGGCTGGATCGGAAGCAGTATCTGGTTGAACGGGTTGACCGTCTGCCATGCCAGGGCCGGAACGCCCGCGAGCGGCACGGTTACCCAGTCGCTGACGTAGTATCCCAGCGCGGGGTCGCCGGCCGCGGGAGGCGCGCCGAAGTAGTAGGGCAGAAGCGTCGGATTGCACTCACCGTTGTATCTCTCGTCCCACCAGTCCAGTCGGAACGAAACCGACGCGTCCTGGGGAAGCCAGCCGGACCACGCAACCTGGGCCATGAGGTCAATGTACTTTGCGTTGCCGTTCGGCAGCCAGTCGGGACTGAGTGAGTCGTCAACGATCTGACGAAGCCAGAGGTCTCCACCGGGTGTCTTGCAGGTGGCGGCGTAGCCGTTGTCAGGGCCGTCAATGCCCACGACGATATCGCCGCCGGTCTGCCAGCCGTACAGCGTTCCTGTCTCAAAGCCCGGGTTGACTATCTCGTTGTAGCCATTCAGCGGAAGAGACCAGGCTGCCGTAGCCGCAAGCAGTAGTAGAGCTGTGAAGAGGATCGCGAGAGATTTTCCCATCTTTTGCTCCTTTCGCGGGGTATGTACTCACCCGCTTTTGCGCCCGCGATGCAAGCTGAAAATCGCGCTCGCTCTCAGGTCTTGTGTGGAGTCCAGGCGCCTATACGTGGCCTGTCACGGGCATCCTGCCGGGGACTCACGCATCCATTATCACGCCAACTCGGGCAAGTGTCAATACCCAAGTGGCGAAATATCGAAAAACTGGTAATAATACCAGTGGGCAGGATGTCGGGTATGCCCGATCCCGAACATCCTGCCCGTACTTGTCAGCCGATTCTCAGCCGACCATCACGGACGCGATTCCGTACGCCGGGACCTTGACGACGAGGACGTCCCCCTCCATCTTGGCCTTCAGCTTCGGAAGCGGCTGTTCCATCAGGTCAACCTGGCGCGCGGGCGTGCCGGGTTTCACCAGGTCGGTGAGCCTGACGCGGGCCTCGGTGTCCTTGCCCTCGACCTCGTATACGCGGATGATGACGGCATCCGAGTCCTCGGCTTTCTTGATCGAGGCGAGCATCACGTTCGGGGTCAGCACCTCCGCGAAGCCCCTGCTCGGCGGGAGTTTTCCCTTGTGGATGTCCGTGCTCGCCACGTTCATCGGCAGACCGAACGCCGCACCGGCCCTGGTGGCGTCGGAGACGGACACCATGCCGTCGTGCGGGATGATCGCCAGCCGGATCGTGTGGTCGCCGGTCTCGGGGATTGGATCGGGATCGAAGCTCGACCGGAGCAGCGTCAGTCTCAGCGTGTTCCGGTCGGCGTTGTGGCCGTACTTGTCCGCGTTTACCATCGTGATTCCGCACGCGCCCTTCGCACCGACGCGGTCGCCGGAGAGGTCGGCCCACTTCAGCGCCGGAACCTCCTGACCGTTGACCGGCCGCCGGATGCTGCCGAACGGGATCTCGTACGTCGCCTTCGGGTCCGCAACCCTCGTCGGGAAGGCGATCCTGATCTGCGGAATGCCCTTCTCGGGGGTGCCGATCTCGACCCAGTGCGCCTGGACGGTGAAGTCCACCATCGGACTGCCGGAGTTGAGGCCGATCTCGACGCTGACGGTCGAGTCGCCTACCCTGCGCCTGGTGATCACGGTGGCGCGATGAGGTCCCTGCTGGCCGACATTGAAGTCGCCGTCCTGAGACAGCACGTTCACCCGGTCTATCTTGCCGATCACCCATGAAGTCATGCCCTTGGAGATCTCATGTACGTGCTCGAGAACTCCGAGAAGCTGCCCCTCGGGAACGAAGTCGTACCCCGTGGCTTTGTCAATGAGATGCCTGATCGCGCCCGAGGGCGGGTCTATCTCGACGCTCAGGAACTCGTTCTCCATCCTGACCTGCGAGACGGGGTCCCATCCCTGAAGCGTACCCTCGTAGCCGCCTGAACCGGCCCCGGCGCTCTGGATCACCCTGACGCCTTCCGCGGAAACCGGAGTCGCCTCCCGGTCTATCGTGTAGACCTTGTAGCCGGTTGCCGGGACGTCCTTAGCCGGGAACGCGACGGTGATGAAGTTGTGTCCCCAGTATCCGCCCTGACCGACTACCTGGCCTCGGGTGACATTGCCCTTCTCGTCGCGGACCGATATGCGGTCGTGCGGGAAGTCCTTGTTCCAGACCTTAGTGTACACGACGTCCGATCTCGGGAAGCCGAGCTGGTTGAATATCACCACCGGCTCCGCGTTGACCGCCCCGACCGCGTATGCGGAGACCCCGCCTGCGATGCCGGGATCACCCGCTCCGGCGCCTGTGCAGTCGCCTATGCAGGCGCCGCAGATACCGGTCGGCGGCTGCAGCCCGGTGGCCTTGCATGTGTCAATCTGCGCGGCGATCTTCCGGAGTGCGTTCGTGCGAACAGCGCCCGCAATCGCCTGAGTCTCCTGGAAGAGCCCCTGGGCGTACTCGTACGTCGCGTGGACGCCCGAGCCGGGCAGGATGTCGTGGAACTGGTTGAACATCGCCATCCGCCAGGCCTTGAGCAGCTGCTCCGACGGATAGGGCGTGCCCGCCGCCGCGTTAGCCACGAGCGATAGGGCTTCTACTTCCGGGAGGATGTTCTCGCTAACCCGGTTCGCGCGTTTGATGTTGCTCTGCGATGTGTAGCAGCCCTCGAAGACGAAGTTCAGCTCGCCGTCAACCACGGGCAGGTGGCCCGCCTGCTTCTCGACGATCGAGAAAAACGCGTCGGTCGTCGAGAGCTTGATCGTCGGGAAGATCGGCCACGAGTCGAGCTGCGCCGCCCGCATCAGGTCGCCGCGAGTCGGTCCGCCGCCGTGATCGCCGACGCCGTACATGAACATCCAGTCCTTGAGCCCGGTCTCCTTCGCGTAGTCCACGATCCAGGGTATGACCTCAGGGACGATCGCGCCGTTGTAGCCGAGCTTGTCGCGGTAGCCCAGCACCTTCGATCCGTCGGGCGCCTTCCACCAGTAGAGCCACTGCTGAGGGCCGGTGCGGTGGAAGTAGTACCGAGTGACTCCGCCCCGGTTCAGGATGCCCGGGAGCGTGTGCGCGTGTCCGAAGGTGTCGCACTCCCAGTCGATCTTGATCGCGTCGTACGGCAGGCCGAATCGCTGCTTGAAGTAGCGTCGGGTGTAGAGCATGTGCCGGCAGAGAATCTCGCCGGACGCCATGTTCTTGTCGCCCTCGACCCACATGCTGGCGGTCGGCTCCCAGCGCCCCTCGGCGATGCGTTTTTTGATCGCCTCGAACACCTCCGGGCAGAACTCCTCCATCGCAATATATGTCGAGGCCTGGCTCTGCGAGAACTTGAAGTCGGGGAACTCATCCATCAGACGATCTACGGTGCTGAAGGTATCGTGGCTGACGCTGACAGTCTCCTGCCACGGCCACATCCAGTTCATGTCAATGTGGGCGTGCCCGCAGCAGTGGGCGGTGTAGGTCTTGGCCTCTTTGCCGATCGGTTCCATTATCTTCTCGGCCTCGCAGACCAGGTTCTCGAAGTCAACCGCTCCGGCCCGATCGAGCACGTCCTTGACGTACTCGCCTGCCTTGATGATCAACTTCCGCCATTTGTCCTTCTTGTCCGGGAAGAGGTCGGCGAACTTCGCGGCGAAGTCCATCTCCGCGCGGAGGCGATTCATTAAGTGCGGCACTCCGCGTTCGAGTTGGCTGAAGTCGGAGTACAGATTGTCCAGACGTTTCGCAAAATCCATAGCTGGTCCTCTCGAAATCGAATTGGTGATTACCGGGATAAGTGTTTGTGACCGGGAAGCGTTATTCCTTCGCGCTTGCGATCGGTTTCGCCGCGAAGCTCGGTTTCTATCGAATTCCTCTCCCGAAAAGAAATAGGTGTAACATCCGCGCCTCCCGGTTGTTTGAAGTAGTGTAAGTCCAATTCCAACAGGAGGTTACGGAAATGAGCTGTCAGAAAGTGTTGTCGCTGTTGTCCGCATACGGCGACGGAGAAGCGCAGGCCTCGGATGCAGAGATGATCGAACGGCATCTGAGCGAGTGCGACTCCTGCGCCTCGGAGTGGAAAGCGCTCCAGGCCATGACCGGAATGCTTCGGACCACCCCCGAAGTCGAGCCGCCCGCGTTCCTGCTGGCGCAGATCGAGGCTGCCACGGTGAACCGGACCGGCTTCCTCGCCAGGATCCAGAGAGCCTTCGACCAGATCCCCACGTCGGCAAGGTGGGCGACCGCACCGGTTGCCGCCGCCATCGTGCTGATGGGCGTCCTGCTCTCGAACAACGTCCAAGTGCAGACCCCGGTCGCCGTCAAGAGCCCGACGGGACATGTCGAGAAGGCGATTCCGGCGGCGCCGGAAGTCACCGTCGAAGAGCGCTCATCCTCGTCCGCCCCGGTTGTCGCCAGGAGGTTCGCCGGGTCCGATAGGACGCTGGCCAGATCTGCCGGACGGCCGTCCGACGCGGCACGAACCTCGACCGGCCGGACTGCCGATCGGAGCGCAGTGGTGAACTCCGATGCCGGCGGCATTCCGGTAGTTGAAGAGCCGAAGCTCGAAACCCCGGATGAAGACGAGCCGGCGGCGCCGTCCGAGACGACGGACGAACCTAAGACCGTCACCGTCGCCCGCGCGGAATCAGGGGCCGAGGCCTCGCTGTCCGCGAAGCCTTCGGATGAGAAGGCGGCGGAGTCGGCAGTCGTTCTCGATGACTCGGGGGCGATCGACCAGCTACGGTCAAGGCTAGCGTCGAAGCGCTCCGGCAGAGTCAATGTAGGTGAAGATCGCATAGAGGGCAGGAAACACTCGGTCGGACTGGTAAGTCTGCGGTTCTAGACTGAGCTTTCGCTGAGACCCATCGCGACCATGCCCCGGTTCCGGGGTTGCGGGAGCGAGGTGATATCTCTTGAAGGCAAGCAAGTCAATATGGACCGTCGGCTTATCGGCGTTTCTGACGATCTGCTCGGCGGGATACGGATGGACTCAACTCAGCAGTGCTGACGCGCTGGTGAGTTTTCGGCCGTCTTACACCGAGGCCATGAACGCCGACCAGAAGGCGGCGGTAGAGGCCCTCTCCAAGGAGCGCGGAGTCAACGCAAACGACGCCATAGTCGGCAACGGCACGCGCGCCGGTTACGTGCTCAGCTACCCGAACGTCGTCCCGAACAGCGAGACAGTAACCGTGGACGGCAGTTCCAAACTGCGCAACCGCGACTACTACCTGGACAACGTCAACGGCACGCTGATGTTCCTCGATCCGGTGAAGCCGAGCCAGATGGTGCGGGTCGTATATCGCTACGTACCGGGCAAGGCAGGCGAGCGCAAGATCCTTGGCGGTCCGATGATCGCCCTGAATCTCGGCCAGAACACCTCTCTCGGCGTCACCTACGCCTACCGAAGCGGGCAGGCGGCAGGGCAGGACTCCCGTTGGGACATGCTCACGTTCGGCGCGAACCTGACCACAACGCTCGGCGCGAAGTCGAGCATGACGAACATGTACTACACTTCCTCGGCGAAAGACTCGGGCCGCGTATCGCTTCAGGCGCTTCAGAACCGCCAGGCATCCCCGGCCCAGAAACCGAAATCCGGCGACATGCTCCTGCACAGCTCCAACCTCTCTTTCGGCAAGCTGTCGGTCACGACGGAATACCAGGATGTCGGCGAGCATTTCTCGGGATTCGCTTCCCTTCGCGAACAGGGCGCCGCGGCGGCCGACGTGCTCAACAGGCTCGAGAAGGAGAAGGGGATCACGCGCCTCGGCATCAACGCGAGCCTGGATCTCGGCGGCGGCGCGACAACCGGCCTCGGATTCAGCACCATCGAGGACAAGGGCGGCAACATCACAAGGCAGTCGCTGAACATCGGCAACGACCACATCAGGCTGAGCGCGAAACTCCAGGAGATTGACGCGGGATTCGCCCGGTTCGGCGGCCTTGCCGAACCGGAGCGCGACCAGTGGGCGAAGGAGAAGGGCATGAAGCGGTCGAGCTACCAGCTCAGCCTCGCTCCGGGCGCCGGGATGGGCAAGGACGCTTCGTGGAACGGCCTCGCATGGAGCGAGGTCTCGGATCGGAGCGGGAAGCTCTCCATGCAGTCGCTCTCCTTCGCGGGCAAGGGGTTCTCGCTTGCGGCGTCGCAGACCTCGGTGGACGAGGGTTTCAAGCGGCTCGGCAGCCTGAGCGCGGATGACCTGAGAGGTATCGCCCTGCGCATCCGGCGCGAGTTCGACCCGAGTGCGACCGAGAAGAACCTGACCAAGGAGGACATGGAGCACGCGGCTCGCGAGACAGGCATCGAGCGAAGGAACATCGCGGGCAATCTCGATCTGAGTTCGGGCAAGGTTTCCCTCCAGATGCTCGACGTTGGAGACGGCTCATCGGGCCTGAGCAGGCAGTCATTCGGCTTCCAGGGGAAGGACTTCAGTTTCTCCGGATTCATGCAGCAGGTTGACGAAGGCTTCAAGAAACTCGGCATGCTCTCGCCGACCGAGAAGGCGAACTTCGGCAATGAGTACGGGATGGACCGGATGAACTTCTCCGGCTCCCTGAATCTCAAGTCGGGTCTCAGCATCGCAAGCTCGTTCGCCAGGGTGGGCGACGACAGCGGCGACGTCATGAAGTACGGCATCTCGGTCAAAGGCTCGAACTTCGATCTTCGGGCCAACTACCAGAACATTGATCCTGAGTTCACGCGGGTCATGGACCTCGCCGATGCGGACCGGCAGTCCATGGCGGCTGAGCAGGGGATGAAGCGCTACGACTTGGCGCTCAACTACCGGTTCAGCAAGGCGCTCTCATTCCAGAGCTTCTGGTACGACGCTCAGCACTCCACGCAGGATAAGTTCAGACGACAGCTCAGAAACCAGATAGACTTCAACCCTTCGAACGGCCCGAAGATAATGCTGTTCAGGTACGAGGACCAGGCAGGAGCGTCGGAAGCCAACCGCACGTTCGTCCATGAAACCTACAAGCTCGATCACGATATGAAGCTCTCCGCCGTCGGCCCGATAGAGTTCCGGTCCCTGATGGACATCAAGACGACTACCGAGGCCGACGGCTCCGACAAGCAGATCAAGGTCAGCAAGTACCACCTGAACAATGATCCGAAACAGAGGATCAGGTTCACCGGCGACGTGGACAGCATCGAAGACAGCGACGGCACGTATGAGAAGGTTCAGCACTACACGTTGGGCGCGAACCTGACGTCTTCCCTGGCGTTCAGTTCGATGAGGAAGATCATTGACACCCACAGCGACAGTACGGTCATTCAGGACTATGCGCTGACCGGCAAGGTCTTCGGCGGATACGCTCTTGCCGCGCGTTTCGGCGACACCATCCACAACGGCTCAACGGTCGGCCGGCTCCGCGAACTGAGCATCGCCCCTCCGTCGGCGAGAGACTGGGGTATCTTCAAGGGAGTGAACTGGAGCTTCAGATTCGCTGAGTTGAGCAATCGCGAGAAGGTCGTGACGCGAAACGAGCAGGCCTCGGTCGAGAGCACGGTCCTGAAGCACAAGGTCGCGCTGGGGTATTCCAACATCATCACCAAGGAAGGCCAGACACCGACCGTCAGGACGGTCAACATCACCGGCGACCCGGACCCGAAGAGGAGACTGCACTACAGCTTTGCTTACAAGGCGCTGGGGTCGGGCGCGGGATCGTCAAGGCTGGTTCGGAACTACGATGTGCGTTACACGTTCAACTCGAGCACATGCCTCAGCTACCTGCTCTCCAGCAACGCCGAGAAGGAGGGCGGCAAGTTCGAGCCGGTCAGCGTCGAGCGTCTCAAGCTGACGACGGGCGTGGCCAGGACGCTTGCGTTGAATGTCCAGTGGGAGAATCTGGAGAACGTGCAGAACCGCACGGACCGCGACCAGTACAGCCTCGGCCTTGCGGGCAAGTTGAGCTCGCTGTCGGCGGTCGAGGTCTCCTACGGCTACGACAGGTTGATCACCCCGAGCGGCAAGAGCACCGCCAACACCTACAAGGTCAAGTACGACCACAACGTCAGCGCGGACAAGTACCTCACGCTGAGCGGAACGTACACCGATTGGGACGGTCCGAAGCCGACCGATGCGGACGCGGACGACCTGAAGTTCCAAGTGGACATGAACCTCGTGTTCAACTGATCCGCAGTCACATGACCTGCTTGACGACCCTCACGATGTCTTCCACCTGCGGCAGCGCCAACTGCTCGAGCGGTCTCGAGAACGGCATCGGGACTTCGGCCGTCGCCACGCGCATTATCGGCGCGTCGAGGTAGTCGAAAGCCGACTCCTGAAGGCGCGCGGCCACCTCGGCCCCCACGCCGAACGACCGCCAGTCTTCCTCGACCACGACCGCCCTGTGCGTCTTCTCCAGCGAGTTCACGATCGCGTCCGTGTCCATCGGGCTGATCGTCATCAGGTCCAGGACCTCGGCGTCAATGCCCCCCTCCGCCAGTTCGTCGGCGGCTTTGAGCGACAGTCCGAGCATCCGCGAGTAGGTGATGATCGTGACATGTTCGCCCGGGCGTTTGATATCCGCTCTACCCAGGGGGATGAGGTACTCCCCGTCAGGAACCTCGCCTTTGCTGCCGTAGAGGGCCTCGCTCTCGAGGAACATCACCAGGTTGCCGTCGCGGATCGCGCTCTTCAGCAGGCCCTTGGCATCGGCCGGCGTACCGGGGCAGACGACCTTGAGGCCGGGGACGTGCGCGTACCACGATTCGAGGGACTGGGAGTGCTGCGCGCCGAGTTGCAGTCCGCCGCCCTGGGGGCCCCGAACTACCGCCCCGACCTGGACCTGCCCGCCGGACATATACCGCAGTTTGGCGCCGTGGTTCACGATCTGGTCAATGGCGAGCATCGAGAAGTTGATGGTCATCATCTCGATTACCGGCCTCAGACCGACCATCGCCGCCCCGATCCCGGTTCCTGCGATCGCTTCCTCGGAGATCGGCGTGTCCACGACACGCCTTCCTCCGAACTCCTCGAACAGCCCCTGCGTGACTTTGTACGCGCCGCCGTACTCCGCGACTTCCTCGCCGATGACGAACACGTTCTCGTCGCGGAGCATTTCCTCGCGCAGGGCCTGGTTCAATGCTTCTCTGTATGTGATCTGAGGCATGGGGTCGGTTCTCTCTTTCGCGCTCTGTATCGTGTCAGGGGTCACACGTATATGTCCGTATAGAGTTCCTCGTCGGCCGGGTAGGGGCTCTGCTCCGAGAAGGCGATCGCCTCTTCGATCTCCGCCGCGACTTCATCGTGGATTCGAGCGATCTCCTCGTCCGTCGCCAGGTTCTCGCTTCTGAGATGCTCCTCGAAACGGACGATGGGGTCCCGCTTTCGCCATTCCTCGATCTCGTCTTTCGTGCGATACTTGCCCGGGTCGGATATCGAGTGCCCGCGATAGCGGTACGTGACCGCCTCGATGAAGCGGGGCTCCTTGTCCTCTCTCACGGCGCTGATGGTCCTGTCCGCAAGGTCGCGCACGGCGATCAGGTCCATGCCGTCCACCTGCTCGCGCTTGATGTCGTAACAGCAGACCCGCCGGATCAGGTCGGGGATCGAGGAGGCGCGGTGGACCGCCGTGCCCATCGCGTAGAGGTTGTTCTCGAGCACGAAGATCACCGGCAGTTTCCAGAGCGAGGCCATGTTCAGCGACTCGTGAAACGCGCCCTCGTTCATCGCCCCGTCGCCAAAGAAGCAGAGGCAGACCTGGTCGGCCTCACGGTACTTGACGGCGAAACCGATACCCGTCGCGAGCGGTATCCCACCGCCGACTATCCCGTGCCCGCCCATGAACCCGCGCGGGACGTCGAACATGTGCATCGAACCGCCCTTACCCTTCGAAACGCCGGTGGCCTTGCCGTAGAGCTCGGCCATCACGTGCTTCGGATCGCTTCCCCGGGCGAGACACTGGCCGTGCTCTCTGTACGCGCCTATGACATAGTCGTCCTCCCGGAGCGCCGATATGAACCCGACGCCTACGGCTTCCTGCCCGATGTAGAGGTGCAGGAAGCCGCCGATCTTTCCCTTCGTGTACATCTCGTTCGCGCGCTCTTCGAAAACGCGGATCAGCGCCATCTTGCGGTGCATCTCCAGGAGTTCGCTCTTATCCCAGACGGTCTCTTGCTGTTCGGGTGTCATCGGGTGCTCCTGTGGGT
>JAGONM010000052.1 GCA_017993055.1 Armatimonadota bacterium | reverse complement strand
GAGATGGCGATGAAACTCACCGCGTTCCTCGGCAGTCCGAGGGCAAATGGCAACACCGATACGCTCGCCCTCAAGATCCTGGAGGGCGCGAAAGAGGCCGGCTTCGAGACGGAGGCCGTCGCCCTCCGACGCCTGAACATCCGGGGTTGCGTCGGATGCGAGCAATGCTGGACGAAAGAGCGCCCGTGCGCGTTCGACGACGATATGACGATCCTCTACGACACCATCGCTTCTTCGGACGTGCTCCTGTTCGCGACGCCGGTATACTGGTACGCGCCGACTGCACTCATGAAGGCGTTCATAGACCGCCTGGTTCCGTTCAACCGCCCGCAGGGGCGCCCGCTGATCCAGGGCAAGGGCGCGATCATCGTCACGGCCTGTGAGGAGGAGGGAGAGAGGGCCGCCTCGCCGCTCCTGAGGATGTTCGACCTGAGCTTCGAGTACCTGGGGCTGAAGATCACCCACACCCTCCTCGTGGACGGAGTCGGCCCGAAGGGCGCAGTCCTTGGAAAGCCCGGCGCACTCGACCGCGCATTCGAGATCGGTAGACGCTTGACGATATGACACTCGCACTCAAACCCGACTTTGACGAGGCAAGGCGATACTGGGACGCCTTCTGGGCGGGCGCGATCATTGACCGCCCCACGATCTGCCTGAAGGTCGCACCCCCGCCCGGCAGCCCGCCGCACCCCGGGAGCCTCAGCAGCATCGAGACCCCCGCCGCCCACGTCCGCGCGTTCGGCGAATGGGCCTCAAGCGTCCAGTGGCTCGCGGAGGCCGTCCCGTTCTACTTCCCGAACCACGGCCCGGACATGTTCGCCGCCTGGGTCGGAGGCGACCTCCGATACTCCCCGGACAGCGCCGGCACCACCTGGTCCGTCCCCAACGTCCGCGACTGGGCGACCGATGCACTGGAGATCGGTGCGCCTCACGGTGGATGGTGGGAGCGAATGCTTGACCTGATGCGCGTCGGAGCCGAAATCGCCGAGGGAAGGTTTCTCATGGGGATGTCGGACATCCACAGCAACATGGACGCCCTCTCAGCGCTTCGCGGCCCGCAGGAACTCTGCACCGACCTCTTCGACGTTCCGGATCGGATAGATGCAGCCATGCAGACAGTGCGCAAGGCGTTCCCGCGGGTTATTGACGGCCTACGCCAGGCGGGGCGTATGGACGGTCGCGGGTATATCGGATGGCTGCCCTTCTACAGCGAGACGACCTATGCGGTACTGCAATGCGACTTCGCCTGCATGATCGGCCCCGAGCACTTTCGGCGCTGGGTCCTCCCTTCGCTCGAGGAGGAGTCGTCCTACCTCCAGCATTCCGTCTATCACTACGACGGCCCGGACGCGCTCGTCCACCTTCACGATGTTCTCTCGATCCCCGGAATCCGCGCGATCCAATGGGTCTCCGGCGCGGGCAACGCCCCGACCATCGAGTGGATGGACCTCCTCGTCGAAATCCAGAAGGCGGGCAAGGCGGTCTACATTGGAGCATCGGCGGACGAGATCCCGAGCTACTGCAAGCGCCTCCGCCCCGAGCACGTCCTCTACGACGTCACCGTCCGCACCGAGCAGGAAGCGCGCTCGCTTCTCGCGTGGATGAAGAGGAATACGTGACCATGCCGCTTTCCCCCCGGCGGTTCGACGCCGTCTGCCGTTTTTCGCAGGAAATGTTCCCCCTCGCGGCTAACCTCTTTACGAGCAGCAACTCCCCGTGGACCCTGAGTGTAGTTCAGGGTGACGTCTAGCGCGGTCGTCATGCTGAACTTGGTTCAGCATCCACGCCGGGGATGGACCCTTCCCTGAATCTAGTTCAGGATGACGAGATGGTGCAGGAGAGACGCCGATGCCGGATTATCCCAGAGCACTCAGAGACTACGCGAAGGAGCTCTCCGCCAACCTGGCAAGGCGCGACTCCACCGAACATACCCACCGCCCGGCCCTCAAGAAGGCGATCGAGGCGCTCTTCCCCAAGACCGTCGCCACCAACGAGCCCCGACGCATTCAGGCGGGCGCTCCCGACTATATCGTCGCTACTGGAGTCGTGAACGTCGGCTACATCGAGGCGAAGGACATCGGCAAGAACCTCCGCGAGATCGAGAAGGACGAGCAGCTCAAGCGATACCGCGCCTCCCTCCCGAACCTCATCCTCACCGATTACGTCGAGTTCCGATGGTATACCGACGGCCAGTTCCGCGAGGCCGCCACCCTCGGGATGCTCACGGAAGATGCGGTAAAGCCGAGCAAGGAGAGCCTGGAGCAGGTCTACAACCTCCTCGACCGCTTCATGCAGCACCGCGTCCCCTCAGTCGGGACGGCGAAGGACCTCGCCTCCCGCATGGCTCACCTCGCCCGCATGATTCGCAACGTCACCGAGGAAACCTTCAAGCTGGAGGAGCAGACCGGCACGCTCCACGCTCAATACGAGAGCTTCAAGCAGGTCCTCCTGCCGACCCTCAAGACGGACGAGTTCGCCGACATGTTCGCGCAGACCGTCGCCTACGGTCTCTTCGCGGCGAGGGTCAACGCGGAGCCCGACCGGGAGTTCACGCGCCAGAACGCCGCCTACATGCTCCCGAAGACCAATCCCTTCCTGCGGAGCACCTTCGCCCACATCGCCGGTGTCGAGCTGGACGACCGCGTGACCTGGATAGTTGACGACCTCGCGCAGGTTCTCGCGGATGCGGATATGCACGCCATCCTGGAGGACTTCGGCACTCGCACGCGCAGGGAGGACCCGGTCGTTCATTTCTACGAGACGTTCCTCGCGGAGTACAACCCAAAACAGCGCGAGCTTCGGGGCGTATACTACACGCCGGAGCCGGTCGTCTCCTACATCGTCCGCTCGGTGGACCATCTGCTTCAGACCAAGTTCGACAAGCCGCTCGGCCTCGCCGACCCGGAGGTGATGATCCTCGATCCCGCCTGCGGGACCGGCACGTTCCTCTTCGAGGTCGTGAAGCTCATCCACCAGCGCCTCGCGGAGAACGGGCAGTTGGGAAGCTGGAACAGCTACGTGGAGGAGAAGCTGCTCCCCAGGCTCTTCGGCTTCGAACTGCTGATGGCTCCGTACACCATCGCGCACCTCAAGATGGGGATGCTGCTGGAGGAGCTGGGCTACGAGTTCAAGTCCGATCAGCGACTGGGCATCTACCTCACCAATACGCTCGAGCCGGGCACGAAGGAGCAGGTCCCGCTCGGCTTCGCCGGGTTCATCACGGAGGAGGCGAACGCCGCCGCCGATGTCAAGCAGACGAAGCCGATAATGGTCGTCCTCGGCAACCCGCCGTATTCCGGCCATTCCGCGAACAAGGGCGCGTGGATAGAGGGCCTCCTGAAGGGCAGGCTCCCGGACGGCGCAAAGGTTTCGGGCTACTACGAGGTAGACGGAAAGCCGCTTGGGGAGAAGAACCCGAAGTGGCTTCAGGACGACTATGTGAAGTTCATCCGCTTCGGGCAGTGGCGGATAGACGAGACCGGCTACGGAATCCTGGCCTACGTGAGCAACCACGGCTACTTGGATAACCCGACCTTCCGAGGCATGCGGCAGAGCCTGATGCGGACCTTCAGCGAGATCAGCATCCTCGATCTGCACGGCAACTGCAAGAAGAAGGAGAAAGCCCCGGACGGCGGACCCGATGAGAACGTCTTCGATATCCAGCAGGGCGTAGCCATCGGTATGTTCGTGAAGGAGAAGGACACCAGCGGTGCGGGGACTGTCAGACACGCTCACCTGTGGGGCAGCCGAAAGACGAAGTACTCCGATCTCTGCGAGAGCGATGTGGCCAAGACCGAATGGAAGGACGCCGCGCCCGATTCGCCCTTCTATCTGTTCGTTGCCGGGGATGCCGGCCTCAGGGCCGAGTATAACAGGGGATGGGTGGTCACTGCCGCTGTTCCGGTGAACGTGCTCGGCTTCCAGACGCACCGCGACGGGTTCGCTATTGCCTTTGACGCACATGAGATAGCCCAAAGAATCACGACGTTGTTGGACCAGAACGTTGCAGAGTCAGACGTGAGGGTGAAGTACGACGTAGGGGGGTTGGACATTCCCACCGCCCGACGGAAGCTCCTTGCAGTGAAGGACCCCAGGGCAGCGCAGGCGCGATGCCTATACCGTCCGTTTGACGAGAGAGCATGCTACTACAGCGATGTGATCATGGATAGGCCACGTCGCGAACTGCTGGATCATGTTGCCGTAAAGCAGAATCTCTGTCTGAACATCGTTCGGCAAACAAAGATGGAAACGTGGAGGCACGCGGTTGTCTCCGATGCTCCAACCCCCGCACTATACGTGGAACTCAAGGACGGCTCGAACGTATTCCCGCTGTATCTCTATCCACGACTGGCTGACGCGCAGGATCAGCAAGACCTTCTGCTCGACACCGAACCCTGGCCGCTGAGTGAGAAGGGGCGCAGGCCGAACCTCAATCCCGATTTCGTCGCCGACCTGAAGAAGCGCCTGGGGATGGAGTTCGTCACCGACGGGAAGGGCGACCTGGAGGCGACCTTCGGCCCGGAGGATATCTTCGATTACATCTACGCGGTCTTCCACTCGCCGACTTACCGGACCCGGTACGCCGAGTTCCTCAAGATAGACTTCCCGCGCGTGCCGCTAACGTCGGACAAGGGCCTCTTCCGCCGCCTTGCCGAGAAGGGCGCGGAACTCGTCGGGCTGCACCTCATGGAGTCGCCGGCGCTGAACAACCTCGTCACCAGCTACCCGGTTGCGGGGACGGACGAGGTGGAGAAGGTCCGGTACGCAGAACCCCTCACCCCCGACCCCTCTCCCTCAGGGGGCGAGGGGAGCGCCGGGCGCGTCTACATCAACGGCGACCAGTACTTCGCGGGCGTGGAGCCGCAGGTCTGGGAGTTTCACATCGGCGGCTACCAGGTGCTCGACAAATGGCTGAAGGACCGCAGAGGCCGGAAGCTCAACTTCGATGATCAGCAGCACTACCAGAGGATCGTCGTCGCCCTCAAGGAGACCATGCGCCTGATGGGGGAGATAGACTCCCTCATCCCCTCCTGGCCGATCGAGTAGGTTTTCGCAAGAAATATTTCCCCGCTCGCCCTAAAGAACCCCGCCACTCGTTTCCATAATGAGTAACGGATCGCTCCCCCGGTAATAGTGCCGGGGCGCAGCCTGCCGGGAAGCCGCCTACTGCAGGGGCCGATCTCCCGGCCGACCGAATTCCGCCGTCCCGAGAGAAAGTCGGGGCTTCCCGAGAGAAAGTTGGGGCATCCCGAGAGAAAGTTGGGGCTTCCCGAGAGAAAGTCGGGGCGTCCCGAGAGAAAGTCGGGGCCTCCCGAGAGAAAGTTGGGGCATCCCGAGAGAAAGTCGGGGCCTCCCGAGAAGAAGTCGGGAAGCGTGGAGGTGAAGCGGCGCCGCTCGGACGCGATCCGGTCTCGCACAAGGAAGGAGCATATAGTTGGCAAAAGACTATGTACCGAGCAATGATCAGGTGTTCGACACCTGGCTGCTGAACTTCGTGACGGTCCTCGGCGTCAACAAGGCGCTGGTCGGCCTCGTGGCGGATGATCTCGTCCCGATCGAGGACGCCCAGGGCGATTTCAACGCGAAGTACGGTACGCACGTTCAGCAGAAGCAGCTCGCCAGGGGCGCGACGGCCGCCAAGATCAACAGCCGCACCGATGCGGAAGCGGTTCTCCGCCCCCTCGTCAAGCGGATCCAGAACCACCCGGGGATGACCGATCAGCTTCGAACGCTGCTCGGTCTGCCGACCCCGGCCATCATCGCGATGGCAGCCGTGCCGATAACGGAGCTGATCCCGAAGATCTTTCTGGAGACGGTTGTCGGTCAGGTGACTGTTCACTGGGGGCCGGAGCCGGGAAACGAGATGATCAACGGGAAGCCGGCGGGCGTGAAGGGTGCGAACATCTACCGCACCAGGGCCGGTGAGGATGCTCCCACGATGATCGGCTATGCGACGCGCTCTCCGTACTACGACGACATCACCGGAGACGGCGCGGAGTATACGTACTTCGTGCGCTACCGGGGCACGAAGCAGATAGACCTCTCTCCGCCGTCCGACGAGGCGACGGTGGCCGCGCGGGGGATGCTGAACGCGGCATAGGAGGGGAACGCGCGACGATCGAAGCGCGAAACATGATATGGGGCAGGGCCGGGAGTTTGGCCCTGCCTTTTTTTTGCGCGCGAGGCCGCCCTTCGATACCATCCTGAACTCCGAGGGGGCTGAGCGCGCAGCGTATCGAAACACTCGGAGTTCAGGATCACTCAGGGCTAACGGCGTGTTGGACATGGGACGGGACTCCCCTTCCCAGCGCGGAGATGCTATAATGCGCGGGAAGGAAGGCGGTGTTTGCGCTGAACAGATTTCTCATACTATTGCCGGCGCTGATGTCGGCGGTGATTCTCATGGAGGCTAATACAATGGCAGAATCCAACGGCACGAAGCCCGAGGGGCGCGCGATGTGGGTCGTCCGTTTCGACGTGACCAGCGCGGAGCAGGCGAAGAACGCGGTCGCATTCGCGAAGAAGAACAACTTCAACACGCTGGTCGTGCAGGTGCGGGGCAGGGGAGACGCCTTCTATAAGTCCAACTTCGAGCCGCGCGCGGAGGCGATCAAGGACCCGGACGTTGATCCGCTTCAGTGCTACATTGACGAGTGCCGGAAGGCGGGGATCGAGATTCACGCGTGGCTGAACACCCACTATTCGTGGAGCGGGGCGGAACTCCCGAAGTCGCCGGAGCACATCGTCAACAAGCACCCGGAGTGGCTGATGCACGACCGGGAGAACAAGGTGACCCTCACCGCGCAGGGGCAGAGCGAGGGAGCATATACCTGCCCGAGCAACCCGGAAGTGAAGGAGCACGTGCGGAACTGCTTCCTCGACGTGGCGCAGAACTACGACGTGGACGGCGTGCATTTCGACTTCGTGCGCTACCCGAGCGTGGACTACTGCTTCTGCGACGGATGCCTGAGCCGCTTCAAGGAGCGCATGGACAAGGTCATCGCCCCCGACCGTATCGAGGTATTGGAGGCGATGAAGGATCGGCTCTCCTACGTGCAGATGTTCCCGCAGGCATACGACCAGTTCCGGCGCGACCAGATCACGGAACTTGTGGGGATGGTCTACCGGCGCGCGCATCAGATCAAGCCGGGGATCGTGGTCTCGGCGTCGGTCTTCCCGAGCTACGACGACGCATACAATCACAGGTTTCAGGACTGGAAGCTCTGGATGAAGCTCGGCATAGTGGACGTGCTGTACCCGATGATCTACGCGCAGGACACGGAGACGTTCGCGGCGCAGTGCGAGGATGCCGTGAAGTCCGCGAGCGGGCGGCAGGTCTTCGCGGGGATCGGGCAGTGGCGCATCACGCCGGAGAGCACGATCGAGAAGATTCAGCGCGCGCGGGAACTCGGAGCGGACGGGATCAGCCTCTTCGCCTACGGGAACGCGACGAAGGACGGCACGAACGACGAATACCTGGCGGCGATCAGGGAGGCGGTCTTCGGGACGCCGGCGTCGGTGCCCGAGACCGGATGGCTGGCGAAATGACGGCGGCCGTTCGACCGGAGGAAGTCGGCCTGGACGCGGCGAGGCTCGCGCGGGCGGAGCGGATCGTCGTCGAGGGGATCGAGAAGAACGAGTATACGGCGGGCGCATACGCCGTCGGTCGGCGCGGTTCCGTCGTTGCCCAGGGCGCGTTCGGCCGTCATGGGGAGGCTGGGGCTCCCGAGGCGCGGATTGACTCCATCTTCGACATGGCGTCGGTCACGAAGCCGGTATGCACGGCGACTTCGCTGATGATGCTGGTCGAGCAGGGGAGAGTCCACCTCAACCAGCCGGTGACGGACTTCTTCCCGGGGCGGCGACTGCAGCATCTCGCCGACGTTACCCTGAGGCATCTGCTCACCCATACCTCGGGCCTGCCGCCGTGGTGCGATCTTTTCTCTAAGAAAGGGACGCGAGAGTCCGCGATCGAACAGCTTCTCCAGATTCCGCTGGAACACAAGCCTGGCGCCCACTACGCCTATAGCTGCATGGGGTACATAACGCTGGGGCTCGTCATCGAGGAGATCACGGGAATGCCGCTCGAGAAGTTCGGGGCTGAGAACGTGCTGAAGCCGCTGGGGATGAACGACTCGGGGTACAACCCTCCGCGCGACCTGTGCGACCGCATCGTGCCGACATCGAACAGCCGGGGCAGGGACTACTGCCTCGTGGGGGAGGTGCACGACGAGAACGCTCACGCGATGGACGGTAATGCAGGCAACGCGGGGCTGTTCTCGACCGTGCCGGACATGGCGCGGTATTGCCGGATGATGCTGGACGGCGGGGAGTATGAAGGGGTGCGGCTGCTCAGCCCGCTCAGCGTCGGAAGGATGATCTCGAACCAGCTCGACCCTTCGATTGGGGGGCACGGGTACGGCTGCTTCACCCGGCCCAACGAGATGACGCCCTGCGCGGACCTCTTCTCCGCTCGAGCGGCGGGACACACGGGGTTTACGGGGACCTCGTTCCTCCTGGACCCCGAGCACGACGTCTTCGTGGTGCTGTTGACGAATCGCGTGTATCGGAAACGCGAGGCCCCGGACTTCCTGCGGCGGAGGCGGCTCTTCCACAACGCGGTGGCAGGCTCGGTCGTCGAGTGCGGCTAGGCGCGGGTAGACTCCGCGCACTCGGGCCGCGAGCCTAATCCTTTGGGACGTGGACGGTGCACACGCGCGATGGCGCCTCGTCGGCCTTGAAGCGCTTCGTCACCCGCTCGGGGCAGTAGATGGTAGCGACACGCCCGGTGTCCGCGCATATCTGAAGGGTGACGTAGGCGTCTCCTGCTGGCGGCCTGGGCGGCGCCGGCTGTTCGGCGCGGGGAAGAGGCTCGGGCGCACTCCGATCAGCCTCGGGAGCGCCTCGATGAATCTGGCATTTTCCGAGCGACGCGTTGGAGTTGTTCAGTTCAACCTTGTAAGTGTTCGGGCAGTGCGGATTCGCCTCCAGACCGCTTTCGGCGCAGATGCTGATCTGCCTCACCTGCTGAGTCGGCTCCGGCGGGGGCGATTCCTGCCGCTCCCTGCGGCGCTCGGGACGCTCTCTGGTTTCGCGGACGGTCTCCGGCTTGGCCTTCTCTTCCTTCGACGCGTCCTCACGCCGCCGGATCACAACCGCTCTCCTCATGAACTCCTCCCATATCGGGAGACACCCGGTACTGCCCCAGATGTTTCGCATGGGAGCGTTGTTATCGTTGCCGATCCACACGCCGGTCACGAGTTCGGGCGTGTATCCGACGAACCAGGCGTCTCTATCGTCGTTGGTCGTGCCGGTTTTGCCGTGCGCGTTCGGAACGGAGTAGCGAACCCTGCGCCCGGTGCCGCTGGTGACGACGGCGCGGAACATCTCGCTCACGACGTCGGCGGTCTCCTGGCTGAGGACCTGTGCGGTCTGAGGGGCGTTGTCCATTATGATGCCGCCATCGCGGTCGGTGATCTTGACGATGCTCATCGGCTCGGCCCGGATCCCTCGAGTAGCGAAGACACCGTAAGCCGATGTCAGTTCCAACGGGGAGACCTCCGCCGAACCGAGTGCCAGCGAGAGGTTGGGCGATAGAGGTGATTCGATCCCACACAGTCTGGCGTATCTGATGACCTCGTCAATCCCGACCTTCTGAGCAACGCGGACGGCAACGATGTTGATGGACTGGGCGACCGCCTGTGTGAGCGAGTATGTGCCGCCATAGCGCCCGTCATAGTTCCTCGGGGTCCACGGCTTGGAGCCGGGGTTGCTGAAGGTGATCCTGGCGTTCGAGACGCGGTAGTGCGGATCGAAACCGTTGTCAATGGCGGCGGTGTAGACGAACGCCTTGAAAGCCGACCCGGGCTGTCTCTTGGCCTGAACCGCCCGGTTGAACTGGTCTTTGGTGAAATCCGGGTTCACGCCGCCGACCATCGCGACGATATAGCCGTTGTGCGGATTGATCGAGATCAGCGCTCCCTGGCTTGCGTTGCCGCGTTTCGTGCGAGCGACTCCCTCGCGTAGGGCCTTCTCGGCAATCTCCTGCATCTCGAAGTTCAGCGTCGTCTGGATGCGCAGGCCGTCGCGGTAGATTGCATCCGGGCCCAGCGCCTTTGTGACCTCTCTGATGACGTATGCGACGAACCATGGCGCCTTGTAGTGTGAGATTCCTTTCGGCTTGCGTTCGATCAGCTTCACGTTTTCGGCCTTGGCGCTGTCGGCCTGATCACCAGTGATGTAGCCTAGCTGGACCATGCGGGCGAGAACTACGTTACGCCGCGCGACTGCATCGTCCAGATACTCATGAGGATTGTAACCGGAGGGTTTCTGGGGAAGCCCTGCCAGTAGGGCGCACTCTGCCAGATTGAGATCCTTGACGTCCTTGCCGAAGTAGATCCTCGATGCCGTCTGTACTCCGTAAGCCCCGCTGCCGTAGTATACCTGGTTCAGGTACAACTCGAGGATTTGCTCCTTCGAGTAGTTTCGCTCGATCTTGAGGGCGAGAATAACCTCCTGGAGTTTTCGCGAGATGCTCTTTTCGCGGCTGAGATACACGTTGCGAGCAAGCTGCTGGGTGAGGGTGCTCCCTCCTTGGGACATACGGCCTCGACGCAGGTTCTCCACGACGGCCCGGGCGATGCCCCTGGGGTCAACGCCGATGTGGTTGTAGAATCGGCTGTCCTCGATGGCGACCGTGGCGCGGCGAAGGTCGTCAGGGATGTCGGTGATCGGCACGATCTCGCGGTTCTCCTCGTATACGTCGGCGAGGATGACCCCGTCGGCGGAGAATACCTTGGTCGCCTCGGTGGGGCTGTACTGCGAGATATCCAGGCCTGTCGGCAGGTTCTTGTTCAAGCTGTAGAACGCCCCCGCGACGACCACAATCACGAACGCAACCAGCAACAGAAGCGCCATCTTCACGTACATCATGAAGATTCTGAGACGCCTGCTGATGCGTTTCGGGGACTTTCGAGTTCGGCGGCCGCGCATGAAGGAATCCTCCAACGGTCCGATTATAGGAGTGGCGCCTCTCCCATGTCAACTCGTCGCGGTAGGGAAGCGCCCCCAGTGTATACATACGCCGGAGGCTCCGCTTTTGCGCCCGTTTCCGGCCGGTGGTATAATCTCGGCGAGGTACTTCGCTATGGGCAAGGTCGCGGTGCTGGGAGCGGGCAACTGGGGTACGGCGCTGTCGCTGATTCTGTTGGCGGGGGGTCACGATGTCTCGCTCTGGGTCTACGACGTGGAGCAGGCGGGTGAGATAGCCCGCACGCGAGTCAATCCTTTTCTTCCGGGGTATGTCCTGCCCGAGACCGTCGAGATCACGACAGACGTACCGGAAGCCGTGGGCGGTGTTGAGTCAGTGCTGTTCGCGGTTCGGTCCGAAGGCGCGCCGGAAGTCGCGGATTTACTCGGCGCGTGCCTCCATCCGGGTATTCCCGTCATCAGCGCGACGAAAGGGCTCATCGGGGAGTCCTGCGCCACGATGTCGCAATTGCTGGGCGCGTCGCTCCATGGGCGAAATCCGATCGTAGCTCTTTCAGGACCGAATATAGCCGCTGAGATCGCCCGTGGTGTTCCCACGGCCACCGTCGTTGCGTCTTCGGATTCCGATGCCGCTCACTATGCTCAGCGCCTGCTGATGTCGCCGTCGCTGCGTGTATACACGAGTAGTGATACCCTTGGGGTTGAGATGGGAGGCGCGCTGAAGAACATAATCGCCATCGCAGCGGGTGTCTGCGACGGGCTCGGATTCGGTGACAACTCGAAGGCTGCTCTCTTGACTCGCGGTCTGGCCGAGATCACTCGGCTCGGCGTCAGGATGGGCGCGAAACAGGAGACCTTCATGGGCCTTGCCGGGGTGGGGGACTTGATCGTTACCTGCGCAAGCCCGATCAGTCGAAACCACCGTCTGGGAATAGGACTGGGGAAGGGACGCCCGCTCGACGAGATGCTTGGCGAGATAGGTCAGGCCGTCGAGGGAGTCCCAACCACGGAATCGGCCTGGCGCCTGTCCCGAGAACTAGACACGCCGATGCCGATTACCGAGCAGGTCTACGCCCTGCTCTATGAGGGAAAGCCGCCGAACGTCGCGGTCGCCGACCTCATGCTGCGGCAGCCGCGGGACGAGATATGGTGACCGACGCGCGCGTCTCTAGCGGCGAGCCGCTCCGGATGTAGCCCTGACGGTGTCGCTCAACCCGACGCGGAGCAAGGGACCGCTCGGGTTTGCACCCAGTATTCCTGAGACGACGATGTATGCGCCGTCCGTCGGCGGGGCGACCCCGTACAACTGCACCGGCACGCCTTCGGGCGATCCATCACTCAGGGTGAACGATGTTGCCGTCGGTGATGCCACCGAAGCGCGGCCCCAGAGGTATACCAGAATCCCTTGCGGAGTGAGCCCGACACGCACTGCACGGCAGTTCATACCGAGGGGGAGAACAGATCCGTTTCCCCAAGGTGTGGTCGAGGCCTGGTCAATGAGCCTCTCACCGTCAATCGTGCGGAGTACTCCGGTGACCTTCGGAGAGGTGCCTTCCGGAGGAGGCGACTGACCCCCGGCGCAGTTCACCCTGATACCTGCAGACCTGTCTAGGTTCTCCATGTAGAAGAACGTGTCGAAGGTTCGAGTAACGCATGGGCCCGTCAGCTCGATCACGGTACCCTCGGGAAGAGTACGGACTTCGCCGGCGGATGCGAGCGAAGCGGCGTAACGGGTGTCCACTGCCACGCTGTCAATCTGCGAGCCCATGGACGGGTGACCGGCAATCGTGATGCTCTCCGAGCTCCGGTTGGGATCTATATGGAAGTTCCAGAGGTCGGCATACCATCCTCCGCCGACCGGTCCCGACAGCACAAGCGTCGAGGTCTTGCCAAGCAGGGTGGCGGACGGTGCGATCACGACATTCGGCGCCAGGTTGATGTCCTTCCAGTAGACCACGCGCACAGTGATATCCTTCCAGACATCCACCGGGATATCCGGACGGTTCACGACGCTAAGGGCGACTGAACCCATGGCTATGTCCCACCATCCCTGAGCCGAACCGTAGACTGCGGGCAATGTGTTGTACCAGCCGGAACCCCAGGGGGGATGGTAGTCAATTGCCGCTCTTGGAGCCGCGAACGGATTGCTGCACCAATCCGGTGAGGAGGGGTTGCTGTTGGTTGTGAAAGCCCACTCCTGGTAGGTCGTGCCGCTGGAACCGCGCCATTCCGGCGGATATGCGTCGGCCCACGACTCGACCGCGCACCCAATAGCGGCCAGAGCGGCGATGATTCCTACCACCAACGACATCCGAGATGCTTCCTGCCGGATGATGCTTCCCATCGCTGTGTCCTCCTTGATCCCATGTCGCGCTTGTCGCTCACAGAAACGCGTGTGATGAACTGCTCGTGAGTTCGGAGCCAGGGGAGGGTTCACATGCCCTCCCCTGGCGACCAACCTCTCGTGGAGAGGATCAGAGATCGTCTCCCAGCTTGAACCAGTTGGCCTTCATCGTGTTGTAGTCGGCCGTCTGCACCAGACCGCTCCCGTCAATGTCGGCGAGCGGACTGGTCGTGTACCAGTAGGACTTCATGATGGAGTAGTCCAGCACGTTGATCGAGTTCGACTCGTTCAGGTCTCCACCGAGAAGCATGTCCGACCCAACGAAGTCCGCCGTGCCCTGTCCGTCTGCAAGCATTATCGGCAGCTTGCTCCTGAGGCTCCATGCGGACTTGGCGCTGAGGCCGGTTGTTCCTGCAGGGACGCCGGTCAGCGTGTAGCTCGATTTGTTCGCCGACCAGCCGGTGAGCGTCAACGTCCACGACTTGGTTGTGGCGCCGGTGGCAACGAAGGTGACGTTCCTGCTGCTTCCAACGAAGCCCTCGCATTCGACCTGACCTGTGATCTGGTTCTTGTCGATCAGGAAGTGATCGAGATCGTCTGTGCGGTTGCCCGCCTTGTCGAACACGGCCGCCCTTATCGTCGCCTGCCCATTCGCCGCCGTGGGCGGGACGTTGATGTGGTAGTAGTAGTTTCCTGACCCGTAAGGCACCTGGCCGTCGAATACGCACGGTATGGGCGCGAGGGCCGAATCGTAGACGTTGACCGCGGGCGCGGCAGGAAGCCCGTTCAGATCGCTTGCCGTCACCAGGAAGTCCACTCGGCCCTGAACCGCGGCAGTGGTGCTTCCGAGCGAAGTCAGCAGTTCGTTGCCCAACTGAGTCGCCGATGCGATCTGCAGCGCCGCAGGGGTTCCGTCAATGACGATATTCTGCGTATTGGTCTTGTTCGGGATGATGGGCAGACTGTTCATGTCGCTCAGCCACGTGCACTCGACGTCGCTCACGTCGGGCCTGAAGACGACCTGAGTAACCCCGTCCTTGTCACGGGCAACGAGTTGAATGTTCGCCACGGTGCCGTCCGCGTCGGTGCCGACGGCACCCTGCGCGTCCACGCCGATTGCCGTGTCGATTTCACCGGGCTCGCCGGACCCAACGTCCCACGAGTTGTAGATGAGCTGGTCCCAGACCCCGCCTCCCGGCGCAACGCATCCGGACTGGGCGAACAGGTAGTAGTTGCTGTAGCCGAGCATGGCCTGACAGCCGTTCACCTTCTGCATCAGGTTCGCCACGTCCATCTTGATACTGACAACCGCTCCGTAAGGAACGTAAAGGGTGTTGTCCTGTACGTTGAGCCCCTGAACGTTCAGCATCAAAGAGTTGGGCAGTAAGTTGGATACGACAACGCCGTCGAACCATGTGGAGGTGTCGGGCGCACCGACGCTGCCATTGGAGTAGTTGTTCCCCAGAGTCACCATGTTCGGGAAGTACGCTGCCGTCAACTGAGGGTTGCTGACAATACCAGATACGCCGTCCAAGGTCCACCTTATGCTTTTCGTTGTCAGGTCAGCCTCGATCGTCGCATAGTGCCAGACGCCGGCAGAAATCGGCACGCCGGTATTCACAGTGACCGTGGCCGTCGTGTAGTAGAGAAATTGGTATGTCGACGCGTTGTTCGTTCCCAGCCTCATCAGACCGGGATTTGCCCCGGGTACTCCGCCACTACCGTTGTGAAAGGCCCCTACGGCGCGCTGAGTACTCGTCGCCGACGAGTTGTTGTAGAAATAGAAACTCAGCTTCACGTAGCTGGCCCCGGAGTTGTCGAAGACTCTCGAAATCCGGGTCGTCGTACCGTCGGCGTCAACGAAACTCAACCCCATCGGATTGGTAGGCGCGGACGTGACTGTGGGCGTACCGGCATTCGTCACCCAGTTGGCCAGAGGATTAGCGCCGTCGAAGTTTTCACTCCAACCGACGAACGCAATGCTCGGCGAACTGCACATTGCACCGATGACCAGTACAACCGATAGTAGAGTCAGGTATCTCATATCACTCGTCCTCCTTCTGCGGAGAAAACAAGGACGCACCCGGAGGGCGTTCAAGCCCTCCGGGTGTTCGTCTTATCACACGGCTACTGCAGGTCTCCTACCTGGAACCAGTTGCCCTTCATGATGTTGTAGTCCACGGCGTTTGCGACGCCGCTGCCGTCAATATCCGCGACCGGATTAGTGGTCATCCACTGGATCTTCAGGATCGAGTAGTCGAGGATGTTGATGGAGTTCGATCCGTTGATGTCTCCGCCAAGGAGCTTCTCAGTCCCGGTGAAGATCGCCGAGATCTGCCCGTCTCCGTCAGGCGTTACAGCGAGCTTGTTCCGCAGACTCCAGTTCGTCTTGGCGGAGAGACCGGTCACTCCGTCGGGAACGTCGGTCAGCGTGTACGACGCCACTCCGCCGCTGAACGACAGGGTGAGGGTCCAGCTCTTGGTCGTCGCGCCGGTCGCGACGAACGTTACATCGCGGCTAGCACCGACGAAGCCCTCGCATTCGACCTGTCCGGTGGCCTGGTTCTTGTTCACGTTGATCGTGCGGGTCGCCTGAGGAGCCGGGTTGCCCGCCTCATCGCTGATGTCAGCCGTGATGGTGTGTGAACCGTTGGCAGTCGCATCGTCAATCGTCACCGTGTAGGTCCACGTTCCAGCCGGACCCTCCGTGCCGGCGGATGCCGACAGGCCGTCCCAGTTCATGGTGGGAGGACCGGCCACGCCGGAACTCGCGTCGGAGGCCGTTACCGTGACGGTGTAGACGCCCTGCAGGACGGGGTCCGCCCCGAAGTTGTCATTGATGCTGATCGTCGGATTGCTCGTATCGAGCAACACTGTGATCGTGTCGGAGGCGGTGTTCCCGGCGTAGTCCTCGGCAACAACGGTGATCGTGTTGTTGCCTTCGACCAGCGTCAGGTCAATGGACCATGCACCGTCGGTGACGGTGACTGGAACGCCGTTGACTGCAACCGACTTCAGGCTGGATGCGAGGTCTCCGGGGTCGGAAGCAGTACCCGTCACCGTCAGAGCGGCAACGTTGGTCTCCAACCCGTCCGACGGAGAGGTTATCGCGACCAGCGGATTAGTGTCGTCATTCACAGGTCCGAAGTTGAGAGTCTGAACACCTGTGCTTGCGTCGCCCACACCCGGCTGACCGGAGTATGTGATGCCGTACTTGCCGGACAGGAACTCGTCGCCGGTAGCACCGGACAACTCGGCATACAGGGCATCCATATCCGACTGAAGAGGACCGCATGCGTTCCCGATGCGGTTCTTCACGCTGATGATCATGTCGGCCTTGGAGCCGCTCGTCACCTCGACCCAGGTGCCGCCGGAGTAGTCGTATCCCTTCCAGGACACATTTCCACCGAAGGTCTTGCCTGCGAGACTGGCGTAACTGTCGAAATCAATCTCCCCGCTGGCGAACTCGAAGCGATACGTGCCCGCGACGTAGTTGAGGTCGAGCTTTGCGGCCCCGGGATTCGACACAACGCCGTTGTCTATTACGTATGCGAACTGGACTGCCGTACCCCACTCGGTGCTGTCCAGGCATGGAAGGCCGAGCCACGTGCTGGAGCCGGTGGTCACGATAGTAGTGGAGTAGTCGAGTTCAGTGGCAAACCCCAGATCCTGGAACGTGTTGTAAGGGGTCGTGCCGTTCTGAACACCGGTCAGCAAGAACGTAAACGCGTTTGCCTTCCAGGCGTTCCAGGAACTTCCGCCGGCATACACGTTAGGCGCCAGGGACGCATACAGACCAATCGTAGGCGCAGGCTGCGTGTAGGTGATGGTCAACGTCTTGGTCGCGACGTTGCCGGCCTTGTCAATCGCCTCGAAGTCGAACGTGTTCACACCCGGCACGAGAACGACCGTGGTCGGACTCGTGAAGTCGGAACCGTCCATCTTGAAGCTGGCGATGCCGGAAGCGACGCCGCCCGAAACCGGGTCGTCAGCACTCGCCTCGATGCTCTGCGTGGCAACCGACGTGCTGTAGTTTGCCGGCAAAGCGATGTCCGGCGCCGTGCCGTCAATGACCACATCAACGCTGTCTACCTTGGCAGGCCACACCGGACTGCTCGAGGTGTCCGAGAGATAGGTGCTTTGGGTCAGACCCGGATCAGGATCGGCATCCGGCCGAAAGACCATCTTGGTGGCGCCTTCTACTCCGTTTGCCTGCAACGTGATAACGGCCGTCGTGGCGTCTGCGTCGGTGCCGCCGGCCAGATCCAGCCTGACTCCTACGGCGACGTCAAGGTCCCCGCCGGTCGTCCACTGATCCCAGATGAGCTGGTCCCAGTCACCGCCTCCCGCCGCGACAACGACCTCGCCGGTGCCCGACTTGAAGTAGGTTGAACTGAAGTTCATCATCGCCTGGAGTCCCGTTACCGGCTGGAGCAAGTTAGCGACATTCAAGTTGAACACGCAGATCTGGTCCGGCTTGATGTACAGCGCGGTCGGATCTAGCCGCACGGTGTTCGGCTGGACGAGAGCCATCCGCATTGTCTGGACGGTCCAAGGGTCACTGACGCTCTCTCGGTAGCGGATACTGCCGGTCCAGTGCGTCTGGTAGGCGTTCATTTCGTCCGCCAGCGCCTGGATGTCGGCCGCATCGGTCTCGTTGTAGGCGTTGGCGTCGGTGCTAAGCGGCTCGGCCAGGTCATCGCTGGCCCACCATGCGTTTCCCAGGGTTCCGACGACCCCACCGCCGTAGTCAATCCAAGAGCTCGGCTGCACCCAACCGACCTCGGGTCCGTCGGGAGTGCTTCCCCCCGAGTAGTCAACGCCGTCCCAGTCACAGACATTCTTGACTTGGAACAGGTTCTGAAGCCCGGCGACCGTCTGCCCCGGGATCCAGTAGACCCAGTGAAGCCGCTTGCCGAGATCGCCCGTGCTGTAGACGATGGCCTCCGTGGCCGTGAACTTCATCTGGCCAACGAAGGTGCCGTTTCGCATGTTCACGAACGAGCCGTTTGCCGCATCGGCATAGGCTGCAGTCCGCCATGCAGCGAAGTTCGGCGACCCGTAAGCGTTGGGGGCCGGATCCGCATACATGTAGACCGTAATGCTTGCCGCCGCGCAGCCGATCATGGCCAACACGAGCAGCGCCGTCAATAGGTAACGCATCTTTCCATTTCCTCCTCTGCATAGTGCCGGGGAGAGCCGGAGTGGCTCTCCCCGGAGTGTGATGGCGCGCGCAGCACGATTACTGCGCGTCGCCAACCTTGAACCAGTTCATCTTCATGATGTTGTAGTCGGTCACATTCACGA
>JAGONM010000051.1 GCA_017993055.1 Armatimonadota bacterium | reverse complement strand
AACCAGTTCAACCGATACCTGAGGGGATCCAACCGCAGGCCGCTCCTTGCCCACGGTTGGCGATCCGCATCCCAGATCCTCCGCCATTATCAGGACGTGGTGTAACACATGATTGACAAATCTACATCGCGCCAAAAACAGGTAATAATACCTGGTACCGCACGCGCTCCGGGTTGACAAACGGGCGGCGGCGCAACCATACTGGTCGCAGCATTCGGAAAGCAGGGACCGTACATGATCGCTCACCCATGTCTGCTTCTCAACGACCACCGAGTCGAGGTCGCGAAGGCCAACATCGCTCAGCACGAGTGGGCGCAGACGGCGTATCAGGAGCTGAAGGTCGGCGCTGACCGGCTGAGGGAGATGAAGCTCCCGAAGTTCGAGACCGCATGGTGGCAGGAGGCGTCGAAGAAGCACTACAGCCAGACGCATGCCGTCGTCTACCAGCACACATGCATCGTGCCCAGGCCGCCGATTGACCTCGCATGGAAGTCGGCGCTCGTCTACAGCCTCGGGGGCGGGAGGGAGTATGCCGACCGCGCGAAAGAGGTGCTCCTTCACTACACGAAGCTCCGATTCCTGGCGGAGACGCACCCCGACTCCGGCCTCTTCTACTCGAGCTGGGGGATATCCGCGCTCCAGGCGTACGACATGCTCTACGACGACTTCACGCCGGAGGAGCGCCTCAGGCTCGACGACTTCTTCAAGCGGATGGTCTGGGCGATCGCGGACAACGACGCGCTGTGGATCGAGAAGAACTTCGGCGGCCGGTACAACAACCACGTGGCCTGGCACAAGGCGATGATGCTCGCCTACGGGCTGTTCTACGGCGAGCCGAAGTGGATCGAGCGGGCGATGGAGAGCGATCAAGGCATCCGCGACCTGATGGAGAACGGCTTCCGGGACGACGGCACGTGGTTCGAGAGCAGCCTGAACTACCATTTCGTCGCACTGACCGCGCTTATTCAGTCAGCGGACATGATGCGCGTGTCGAAGTACCCGCTCGACCTCTACACCCACGAGTTCGCCGGAGGGCGGACCCTCGAGCAGGGGTTCTCGGGGATGCTGCAGGTCGCGTTCCCGGACACGCTCGTCCCGCCGATCGGCGACACCTACGGCGGGCTGATTCGGCTGAACAACGTGCAGCAGTACGAGTACGCCTGGCAGGCCTACCGGAAGCCGGTCTACGCGTGGCTTCTCTCGCAGGTCCGGCGCGGCCCGGACTTCATGACCCTCTTCCGGGAAGCCGAGCCGTCCGGCGGCAAACCGCCCTCGGTCAAGAGCCGCGACTTCCCGGAGCACGGGCACGTGATGCTCAGAAGCATCGAGGGCAGAGAGTACTGGGGCAGCGACTCGTGGGCGGCGTTCCTGAGCTACGACCTGGACAGCATCCACTCGCACCGCGACAAGCTCGATTTCATCCTCTTCGGCCGGGGGAAGCTCCTCGCCCCGGACTGCGAGGCGAGACCGTCCGCGGCGCACGCGTTCTCAGCACAGATTCAGAACGAGCTGAACCGAACGACGGTCTGCCACAACACGCTGATGGTGGACGGCAAGAGCCACCAGGGCGTCCGGGAGAAGCTCTCGCTGCTCGAGTTCAAGCGGACACCCGACGTGAAGACCGCCACCGCCGCCGACCTGAAAGGCCTCGTGTACCCCGGCGTGAGGATGCAGAGGACTGTCGCGGTGACCGACGACTATGTCCTCGACGTCTTCCAGGCGGCCTCCGATGCCGAGCACACGTGGGATTGGCTTTTCCATGCCGTTGATGACGACGGCAAGACGGAGATCGCGGGCGACTTCCGCCCGTTCGAGTTCCCCGCCGAGCCGCCGTGGACCTGGCTCAGGAACGCCCGGTCCGCGAGGATGGACGGCAGATGGCAGGCGGACTGGACGCAGGGCGACGTGCGCTTCCGGCTGACGATGCTCGGCGAGCCGGGGACCGAGGTCATCGAGTGCGACTTCCCGAGGAACGACCGGTTCGAGGCGCCGGCGTTCCCGATGCTGATGGCCCGCCGGACGGGGAAGTCGGCCGTCTACGTCGCCCTCTACCAGGCGGAGAAGGGCGAACTTCCGTCGGCGGACGTGAAGCTCTCAACCGGCGACGGGAAACTCAAGGTGAGCGTGGCATTGGACGGCAGGACGAGAGAGCACGACGTGAGGACTCTGAGGTAGGGGCACGAAAAAGCCCCCCGGCTCGATGAACCGGAGGGCATTGCGTCGAGTAGATCTGTGCGCTACATACCTACTACATTTGTCGCCTGAGGACCCTTCGGTCCATCGGTGACTTCGAACTGGACTTCCTGGCCTTCGAAAAGATTCCGCCGGCCGGTCCCTTCGATGGCGGAGTAGTGGACGAAGACGTCGCTTCCATCTTCCTGAGAGATGAAGCCGTAACCCTTCGACTCGCTAAACCACTTCACCTTGCCGTTCGCCATTACAAACCTCCTTTTGCCCATCAAGCGCACAGCCGTAACAGGAGGTTTTCTAGCGTGCTAAAGAACGCAGTCCCGACCCATGCACTTGCGGTATCCCAGGCATCTTTCGTGCCTTCCGGTATATGATAGCACATACTGTCAAAAATGCAAGAGGTTTCTCGGTTGTCTACTCTTTGCGGGCGATTGAGCGCGAGCGGCGCAGTTCGTCCTCCAGGCTGTCGCGCATGCGGCTCATCTCCTCTTCCATCTGCCGGCGCATTTCGTCCATCTGTTCCAGCAGGTTGAGGATCACCTCGACGCCCGCCAGGTTGACCCCCAAGTCCTGAGTGAACCGCTGAATCTGGCGCAGGCGTTCGATGTCCGCGTCCGAGTACATGCGGTTCTTGCGCCCGATGCGCTGGGGCTTGATCAGACCGATGCGCTCGTACATCCTGAGCGTCTGGGGATGCACCTCGCAGAGCCTCGCGGCCACGCTGATCAGGTACAAGGGCTCCCCGCCCTCATGTTGCTCTGCGGCCTTATTCCTGTCAGCCATGGATTTCACTTCCTTCCGGAGCGACCGTGGGTCCTCTCCCGACCCCTTGGCCCCCAAGACCGCATCAAGCCTTCGCGGTCTCCATGGAATCCGCGAGCTGCCTGACCAACTCGCGCTGTTTCTCCGTCAAATTCTTCGGCACGGTTATCCGCACCCTGGCAAACAGATCGCCCCTTCCTCCGCCGTGCAACCGGGGCATGCCCTGGCCGGAGAGCCTGAACGTCTGCGAGCCCTGAGTCCCGGGCGGAAGGGTCATCGTAACGCTGCCCGTGAGAGTGGGCACGCGGACCTCACCTCCGAGCGCGGCGGTCGAAAACGGCACCGAGACCTCGCGGTAGAGGTGGTCGCCCTTGCGCTCGAACTCCTTGTCCGGATGCATCCGGACTGTCAGGTACAGGTCGCCCCGCTTGCCGCCCGGGCCCGGAGCGCCCTCGCCCGCGAGCCGTATCCTCGACCCGGCGTCAACGCCCTTCGGTATCTTGACTTCGAGCCGTCGAGGCGGCTCGCCCGGGTTCAGCGCGATCGAAATCTGCTTTGAGACGCCCTCGAACGCTTCCCTGAGAGTTACCTGTATCTCGCTCTCGACGTCCGAGCCGCGCATGTCCCTCGTCGCGCCGCCCGGGCCTCTCGGGCCGAAGAGCATCTCGAAGAAATCGCTGAATCCACCCCCTCCGCCGACATCGAAATCGAAGCCGCCGCCGGGGTACTGCTCGTACCTGAATCCGCCCGGGGCGCCCGCGCCGCCCGGACCGCCCGCTCCCGGGAACCCGTCGCCGTAACGCGCCCAGTCCTTGCCGAAAGTGTCGTACTTCCGCCGCTTCTCTTTGTCGCTGAGAACCTCGTTGGCCTCGCTGACCTCCTTGAACTTCTCCTCGGCTTCCTTGTTGCCGGGGTTCACGTCAGGATGGTACTTGCGGGCCAGACGCCGATAGGCCTGCTTGATCTCCTTCTCGTCGGCGTCCTTCTTGACTCCCAGTACGGCATAGTAGTCTTTGTAGTCCATGTGTCGGTGCCAGTTCACCGGTTGCAGGAGCGGATTCCGATCCCCGACGGCTGGGTTAGCCTCTCGCTATGCCACCAGAGTGGCTGCTCGAGGAGATCGGTTGTGTTGTCTCGGACCCAGGACCCGCCGGTCTCGAGTGCCCCGGACCAGGCCCGGGGTTTGTCGAGAGACGGCCTTGCGGCACAATCAATCGCGGATTGGAATCCGTTCCCGCAGTCTTGCTATGGGCGGGGCGGTCCCTGCGACCGCCCCGCGCGCCGCCGATTACTCGACAGTGACGTCCACCTTCTTGGGCTTGATCTCCTCCGACTTCGGTATGGTGACCTCCAGGATGCCGTCCTTGTAGGCGGCCTTGACCTGATCGGACTTGACCGGCACGCCGATAGTGAAGGTCCTCTGGAACTGACCGTAGGCGCGCTCGATGCGGACGTAGTTGTCCTTCTTCTCCTCAGACTCGAACTTCCGCTCGCCGCGTATGGTGAGCTGTTCTCCGCTGAGTTCGATGTCTATGTCTTCCCGCTTCATTCCGGGAAGCTCCGCCTTGACGACGATCTTGTCATCGTCCTCGACCACGTCCACCGGCGGCGCCCACACTCGGGCGGCCGGCGCCTCGCGCCTCGGCCTTGCCATGCTCTCCTGGAAGAGCCTGTTGACGTCCTCCTGCAGAGACTCGAGGTCGCGAAAAGGATCCCATCTGACCAGTGACATAGCAAACACCTCCGTTTTTGGTGGTTTGTCGTTCCCACGGGCTGTGCCCACGGGAAATCGTCTGCACTTTCCCCCTCTCCTCAAGGGAGGGGAGGAAGTGCTGCTCTTCTAGCTCTGCTCTTCGAACTCCGCGTCTATCACGCCGTCGTCCGCGCCGGGAGCGGCCTCCTGGCCGACCCCGACCTCGGGACCCGGCTCCCCGGCGGCCTGCTCGCCACCGGACGCGGCCTGGTACATCATCTCGGAGAGCTTGTACGACGCCTGCTGCAGGTTGTCGCTCGCCTGCTTCATGCGGTCGGTGTCTTCCGACTTCAGCGCCTCGCGCAACTCCGCCACCGCGGCTTCGATGGACGACTTCTGGTCGGCAGGCACCTTGTCGCCGAGGTCTGCGAGCAGCTTCTCGGTCTGGTACACGAGGCTGTCCGCCCGGTTGCGGGTCTCGGCGGCCTCGCGGGCCTTCTTGTCCTCGTCGGCCATGCGCTGGGCGTCGGCAACCATCCGGTCCGTCTCGTCCTTGCTGAGCCTGGTCGAGCCGGTGATGGTGATGCTCTGCTCCTTGCCGGTGGCCTTGTCCTTCGCCGACACGTTCACGATGCCGTTCGCGTCAATGTCGAACGTGACCTCGATCTGCGGGGTTCCCCTCGGCGCCGGCAGGATGCCGACCAGGTGGAAGCGGCCGAGCGTCTTGTTCGCGCCGGCCATCTCGCGCTCGCCCTGGAGAACGTGCACCTCGACGTCGGTCTGGCCGTCAACCGCGGTCGTGAACGTCTCGCTCTTGCGGGTCGGGATCGTCGTGTTGCGCTCGATCAGCTTGGTGAACACGCCGCCCAGGGTCTCGATGCCGAGCGAGAGCGGAGTCACGTCCAGCAGTACGATGTCCTTGACCTCGCCGCCGAGGACTCCTGCCTGGATCGCGGCGCCGACTGCGACGACCTCGTCCGGGTTCACGCCCTTGTGAGGCTCCTTGCCGCCGAGCTTCTGCACGAGTTCATAGACCTGCGGCATGCGGGTCGAGCCGCCGACGAGGATGATCTCCTCGATGTCGCTCGGCTTGAGCTTGGCATCCGAGATCGCCCTCTTGAACGGGCCTACGGTCCGCTCCAGCAGGTCGGCGGTCAGTTCCTCGAACTTGGCGCGGGTAAGCGTCATCTCGAGGTGCTTCGGGCCCTCCTGGGTAGCGGTGATGAACGGCAGGCTTATGTTCGTCTGTACTACGCTGGAGAGTTCGATCTTGGCCTTCTCGCACGCCTCACGGAGCCTCTGCAGAGCCTGGCGGTCGCTGCGCAGGTCAATCCCGTCCGACTTCTTGTACTCGTCGGCGACGTAGTCAACGATCCTCTCGTCCCAGTCGTCTCCGCCGAGCTGGGTGTCGCCGGCGGTGGACTTGACCTCGAAGACGCCGTCGCCGACCTCGAGAACGGATACGTCGAACGTCCCGCCGCCGAGGTCGTACACGAGTATCGTCTCGTTGCTCTTCTTGTCGAGTCCGTACGCGAGAGACGCCGCCGTCGGCTCGTTGATGATCCTGAGGACGTTGAGCCCCGCGATCTCGCCGGCGGTCTTCGTGGCCGTGCGCTGTGCGTCGTTGAAATACGCGGGCACGGTGATGACCGCATCCGTCACCTTGTCGCCGAGATAGGTCTCCGCGTCGGTCTTGAGCTTCTGCAGGACCATCGCGGATATCTCCTCCGGGGTGTGGTCCTTGCCGTCAATGTTCACCCGAAAGTCGGTGCCCATCTTTCGCTTGATGGACGCCACCGTGCGGTCGGGGTTCAGGATCGCCTGGCGCTTCGCGGTCACTCCGACGAGGCGCTCGCCCTCCTTCGAGAATCCCACGACCGATGGGGTCGTCCTGTTGCCCTCGGCGTTCGGGATGACTGTCGGCTCGCCGGCTTCCATCACCGCGATGACCGAGTTGGTCGTTCCCAGATCAATGCCTACCGTTCGTCCCACTTCAAAACACCTCCCGATGTATGGTTCGGATCTCCTGCCGGAACGGGCGAAACCCACCGGCTGAAAGTCATTTACCCTGAAACCAGGGTGATTATACAACTTGAGTGCATCGTTGTCAAGTCCTTTGACAGAAAAATTATCGGGTTTTTCGCGCCCAATCTGCACGGCACTGCCACGAGAGTGATTGCAGACCGCGGGCCAATACTTCTCCTCAGCAGCGCAGGCCTCAGTGAAGGAAGGTGACGGGTGGAGCGTAGAATATACTCGCGATGAACAGAGCCGCCACAATCGCTTTGGTGTGGACATGCCTCGCGCCGCTCGCCGGCGGGGCCGCCTCGAGCGCGCCGCAGGCCGATGCCAACTGCCTGATGTGCCACAGCTCAGGCAAGATCGCCAAGGAGACCGCCGGCAAGAAGTCCTCCCTCTATGTGGACGCACTACCGATGGCCGAATCCGCACACGCCAAGTTGAAGTGCGTCGAATGTCACGCCGACCTGCCCGACCGACCGCAGATGCACGCGAAAGACGTCGCCTCGGTGCAGTGCGCCAACTGCCACGACTTGAGAAGCTCGCACCCGGACGCAATCCACATAGGCATGAAATCAGACAAGGCGGCACCGGCGTGCCGCGACTGCCACGGCTCGCACGACATCAGGCCGGTGAAGGACCCTCTCTCGCGGGTGAACCGCGCGAGTTCCACAGGCGTCTGCGCGGCGTGCCACGCCGACCTGAAGTCCCTACAAAGTTACCGCTTCGGCGTCCACGGCGCCGTCGCGAAGCTTGGCGAGATGCCCGCCGCCGTCTGCACGGACTGCCACAAGGTCCACCACCCTAAGGCGCTCGGGCGGTCCGTGGACTGCATGGGATGCCACGAGGCCCAGGCAGAGGCCTACACCGCCGGATCGCATGGTATCGCCAGGATCGGCGGCGATCCGAACGCCCCGGACTGCGTGGACTGCCACGGCGGGCACGACCTCCTTCGGAAGGACGACAGGACTGCCGGCACGCACAGGCTGAACGAGCCCCGCATGTGCGGCAAGTGCCACAACGACGGGAAACTGATGCGGGAGTACGACCTGCCGGGCGACAGCCTGAGAACCTATCTGCACAGCTACCACGGGAAGGCCAACCTCCACGAGAGCGAGAAGGCGGCCGTGTGCTCGGACTGCCACGGCGCGCACAAGGTCCTGCCGTCGAGCGATCCGGCCTCGATGACGAATCCCTCCAACCTCGACAAAACCTGCGGCGAGTGCCATCCGGGCGTCAACACGAAGGTCGCGCAGGGACAGACTCACGTGCGGATCGCGAAGGAGAGCAGCCCTCTCCTGTACTACATCGCAAACGGATTCAAGTGGCTCACGATCATCACGATGGTGATGCTCTGCGGTCACATCATGCTCGATCTGTTCTCCCGCCTGCGCAGGAGAATCACGGCCCTACTGAGGAGAGGCTCATAGGCGTCAGATGCCCGACGAACCGGAAACAACCGAGAAAGATATGAAGCCTGACGAGGAGCATCTCGCTCCGCCCGGGGCCGTTCAGGAGCCGGAGACCGCGAGACCCGAGAGGCATTTCGTGAGGTTCTCGCTCCTCTTCCGCCTCCAGCACATCGGGCTGTTCGTCAGCTGTCTCGCGCTGATCGTGACGGGCATCCCGCTGAGGTTCGCG
Source organism: Armatimonadota bacterium (assembly GCA_017993055.1). Taxonomy (NCBI): domain Bacteria; kingdom Bacillati; phylum Armatimonadota; species Armatimonadota bacterium. Next base: position 10,908 of record JAGONM010000051.1, on the reverse strand, counting down.
CACACCTCCTGGGCGGCCGCCTTCTTCCGCGCCGTCGGCGGAGTCGAGGCGAGCGGGCTGATCCATCGGGCCGGAGCCGCGCTGCTGATCCTTGTCGGGGTCTTCCACCTCGTCTACACGGTCGCCTTCCGGGAGGGCCGGAGCAACTTCATGGAGCTGCTGCCGAAGGTCAAGGACGTTAGGGACGTGATGCACAACGTACTGTACTTCTTCGGATTCGCCGGGGAGCGCCCGAAGTTCGCCCGGTTCAGCTACTTCGAGAAGTTCGACTACTGGGCGGTCTACTGGGGCATGGTAATCATGATCGGCTCGGGCCTGGTCTTGTGGTTCAGCACTAGGGCGATGGCGCTCCTGCCCAAGGTGTGGATGGACGTGGCTCACGAGGCCCACAGCGACGAGGGGTTGCTTGCGACACTGGCGATCGTCGTGTGGCATTTCTACAACGTCCACTTCAGCCCGGACCACTGGCCGGGAGGGAACCTCACCTGGTGGCACGGAAAGATGACCGAGCGCCAGATGCTTCACCATCACGCGGCGGAGCTCGAGAAGATCACGGCGCTGGATATGGAACCGGAGCCGGACAAGCCGGAACTGCCTGAGGACGCCGCGGCCGAGGCGCCGCCTGCGGAGCCGGAGCAGATCGAGCCGGACGTCCGGGAGGAGGGCGAATCGTGAAGCTGAGAAGAGGCTTCGGATACGCGGCCCTGATCCTCGCGCTCCTCGCCGCGGCGTCTCTCGCCACCTCCTGCAGGCGGGAGCCCATCAAGCACGGCCGGAAGCCCGGAATCATCGGCTACCGGGTCGCCCCCGCCGTCGGGCCGCCGGTCACCCTCCCGGTCGCGGCCAAGCCGATTCGCCCCGATACCGACCGCCGATACCGCGAGCACGCCGCTAAGTGGACGGCGGCCCACGCGGCGCAGGCAAAGTCCGACGCCGGTCGCTGCGTCAGGTGCCACGAGCCGGAGAGCTGCGTCGCCTGCCACCAGAACAAGCTGCCCGCGACTCACTCAAAGGCCCGATGGGTTGCCGCTCACGGAGCGACTCCGTCGAAGGACCTGGTGCAGTGCGAGACGTGCCACACGGACGACTACTGCGCGGCCTGCCACGACTCGGCGAGGCCGGCCTCTCACGGAAAGGACTGGGGCACGGCCCACGGCAAGCGGTCGGCCGGCGCCCAGTGCTCGGTATGCCACAAGCCCGACTACTGCAGCAGGTGCCACGGGCTGGCGATGCCTCATCCTGAAGACTGGACGTCGGTACACGGGTCGGGAAGCAGCGACGCCATTTGCGGCCGGTGCCACAAGCAGAGCTACTGCCGGGACTGCCACGGCGTTGACCTGCCCCACCCGGTGAACTTCGTTATGGAGCACAAGAAGTACGGCGCGAGCCTTGCCCCGGATTCGACGTGCTTCAAGTGCCACGAGCAGAAATACTGCGGAATGTGCCACACGAATATGTGAGCACGGAGGTGAATGCCCGATGATGGTCAGGAGACTCGCTCTGATACTTGGATTCTGCGTCGCCCTCGGCGCGGCCTGGTTCTGCACCGGCCAGGCGCAGGACGACGTGAAGCACGTCGGGTCCGAGGTCTGCCTGATGTGCCACTCGGACACGTCCAAGACCTGGGCTCTTACCGCTCACCGGGGGATCCTGTTCAGCAAGGACCCGTCCGCCAACGGGTGCGAGGCCTGCCACGGGCCGGGAGGGGCTCACGTCGAGGGCGGCGGCGACATCAAGAAGATCATCAGGCCGCAGGAGCTTCCCCCGGACAAGCTCGCCGACATGTGCCTGAAATGCCACACGGGGGAGCACGTCACACTCTGGCACACGAGTGTCCACGCCCGCGCGAAGATGAGCTGCATAAAGTGCCACGACGTCCACAAGCCCGGCCAGCAGCAGCTTCTCAGCGATCTCGAGAACGCCAGGCTGTCGGTCGAGGGACTGACTCGCGCGATCAAGCAGACGGACCTGGCGTCCAACATCCCGGCGGAGGGAAGCCAGGAGAAACTCGCATCCGTTCAGAAGGTGAGAGACCTGCAGGCCGGCCTCGAAAAGGCGCGCAAGGAACTGAAGGGCGCGGAGACCGCCTACCGCCGCAATGCCGAGCCTTACGTGTGCTACGACTGCCACAAGGCCCAGGAAGTCCGGACCAGGATGCCCTCCCACCATCCGATTCATGAGGGCAAGTTCAACTGCTCCGACTGCCACAACGCCCACGGAGGCCCGAACGGCATGCTGGCGAAGGAAACCGTCAACGAGACCTGCCGGACTTGCCACGCGGAGAAAGCGGGGCCTTACGTGTTCGAGCATCCGGCGGTGACCGAGGACTGCCTGAACTGCCATGACCCTCACGGCTCGGTTCAGAACAAGCTTCTCACCCAGAACGAACCGTTCCTGTGCATGAAATGCCACTCCGGGACGCATGCCGCCAGAGGGGATGTCTCCCGGTTCACACAGCGGTACACCACGTGCACGAACTGCCACACGCAGGTGCACGGATCGGACTCCAACGAGGCGCTGTTCGACTAGCGCCGCCTCGCGGGGAATCGAAGAGGAGGAAACGCGGATGAACCTCGTTTGCCGTATGATAACGTCGGCGCTGATCGTACTGCTCATCGGCGCCATTCCCGCTCTGGGCCAGACGGATATAGTCAAGGGGCGCGACGGGCTCTTCCACGTGGACTTCGGCCTGTACTCGGACCGCAGCAGCGGCAATCAGGACTGGGTTCGCGAGTACGACGGCCGCATGTTCGATCTGTGGGGCATCGATCTCCTCAGTTCCTACGGCTACACCGGCGACTATCAGTACTGGTTTCAGGCGCGGAGCCTGCTGCCGGGCGACGAGGACCTCTCGCTCGGGCTCGGCGTAAGGGACGAGTTGGGGTTGAGCGTCAAGACCACCTCAATGCTCCACAGGCTCGCGCGCATACCGGGGAACGACCCGTACCTCTCGCCGCTGGGATTGACCGGCGGAGCCTTCACGGATCTGACTCCCGGCAATCCGCTGAGCCTCAGATGGCGCGTTGACCAGTTGGGCCTTCGCCTGACGCCCGGGGCGGGCGCGGTGACTCTCAGGGCGAACTGGTGGCGGGAGTCCGACACGGGCGCGACGCAGTTCAACTACCGGGGAAGCAGCCCCAGCCGGATGGAGAGCGTGGACTTCGGGGCCGACCGGAGCACCGAACAGGGAACGCTGGGGACCGACTTCCGGCTCGGCCGAAGCACGTCGCTGAGCTACAGCTACGAGGACAACAGCTTCTCCGACGGCGGCCGCCCGGTGATGTCCGCGGTGGACATAGACGACCCCCGTCCGTGGCTCGTCACGATACCGAGCATCAAGACGACCTCCAACGTCATAAAGGCGAGGAGTCGGCTCTCGAACCGCCTGTATTTCAGCGGCGCGCACATTGACCGGAGCAGGGCTAACCAGACGGCGGCCATCGTGGACAGCGCCGCCGTCAAGACGAGAGCGACCAACGCTTCGCTCACCTTCCTGGCGTCGGGCGACCTCACCCTGTTCGGACGATACAGGGACTACAGGCTGGACAACCGCGTGAGCCCCCTACTGGGCGACGTCGGAGACCCGGCGGACAACGTGGCCCTGGAGCGGCGAGAGCGCTCCCTGCAGTTCGAGTCGGACTACTCGGGCATACAGAAGGCCCTCGTGCGGATCGGGTACGAGCACAGAAAGACCGAGCGGAACCTGCCGGACGGCTTCCCTGACGACCCCGATCTGGCAGCCGCGATGGAGTCCGCCACGACTTCCGACATCCTGCGGGCCAGCTTCAACTACCACCCGGGGTGGAGGCTGAGCCTGTCCGGAAAGATGGAGGACTGGAACATCAGCAAGCCGGCATTCAAGGGGTCGCCCGGCGGACGCAGGAAGACCGGCCTCAACGCCACGTACCTCTCGAGCGAGAAACTGGTCTTCTACGCGGACTACGGGCGGCTGCACGACACCCGAGATGACCCCTCCGGCCTCGACAACAAGTCCACTGACGCGACGATCGGAGCCTGGTACGGGCTGAGCGACAAGCTGAACCTGGACGTGCTGTACGCCGACTCCAAAGTCAACGCCACTACGCTCTGGGAGCTGTCGCCTCACGCCCTCGATCCGATCTCCTCGGAAGATGTGCCGTACAGGGTGCGGAACAAGCAGTACTCCGTGGGCCTGAACCTTCGGTTCGCGCCGAAGACCTCGTTGTACTGGCGCTTCCTGAGGTCGGATTCCAGCGGGAAGAGCCTCGTGACTGCGCTGGTACCGGGCAGCCCGACGCTCCCGGACGGCTGGGCTCCGCTCGAGGTCGGCGAGAACCGCTGGACGATCGGGTTCACCCGCGACCTCACCGCCCAGAACCGCGTCCTCCTCGAGTACTCGCTCGCGGACTGGGAAGACGATATCGACGCGAACAACGACGGGCGCTTCAACCTCTGGCGCGTCGCCTGGTCTACGGATTTCTAGGCCGTGAACCGTCGAGAGGCTCTGTCTGAAATCGGCAGGCTGGCGCTCGGAGCCGCCGCCCTTGCATCGGTCCCGGGCGCGGTCCGCGCCGAGAAGCCGAAGTGCCGACCGACGATCTCGGGCGCGCTCTGGTGGTTCGACCCGGCGGAGACCGTCCGTTGGGGCGAATCCGGGTGGCGCAGGGAACTCGAGGAGCAGCGGAAGATCGGCTTCGACCTCCTCTGGCTGGTCAACGCGCCCGCCGGTCTCGATCATCCCGGCGACCCGCTCGGGATCGTGATGGACCTCTGCGCCAAACGCGGAGTCCAGGTCATCCTCGACACCGGCACGGCAATGCCCGACGTCTGGTACGCCGACCTTCAGCCGAAGGCTCAGCTCGAGGCATGCGGGAAGAACATCGCCCGACTCGCCGAGCGGTTCAAGGGCCATCCGGCGTTCTATGCATGGTACATCCCCCACGAGATCTACATGTGCTGGGACGATCAGGCGAAGAAGATCGAGCAACTCTACGCCGGCCTGACCGACCTGTGCAGGAAGGCCGCCGACGTGCCGGTGACGCTCTCGCCGTTCTTCATCCTCGACCGCGACAAGGTCTTCGGCGGCTTCCGCTTCAACGAGCCGGACGAGTACCGGGAGTACTGGACGCGGCTGATCCGGAAGTCCGGCATCGCCGTCATCATGCTCCAGGACAGCGGCGAGCACTTCTCCTACGTAACGAACGAGCAGCGGAGACCGTTCTTCGAGGCGATGTCGGCGGCATGCCGGGACTCGAAGGCGCGGCTCTGGGGGAACGTGGAGACCGCCGAGTTCGAGTGCCCGAGCATCGAGGAATATGTCAGGCGGTACGGACGCGTGCATCACTCGACGGTCAAGAACGCGCCCTGGCGTCCGGTCCCGATCGGGCGGCTCAGGGAGAAGCTCGACCTCGCGTCCCGATACTCCGAGCGGATCGTCACCTGGGGCTACCGGGAGTTCTGCCGCCCATCGCTCGGCGACCGCGCCCGGAAGTGGTATGAGGACTACCGTCAGTATGCGGCGGTGGTGCGGAATCGCGAATGACGCGAAGAGGACGAAAAGCGCGAAAGAAAGTCCTCGTGCTCCACCAGTGGCTTCGCTCTCCGCACCCAGCGTTCCTTGCCTCAGACTTTCGCGATCTTCGGGCAGTTTCGCGTCATTCGAGATTCAAGGGTGGCGCGCATGAGCATGCCTGCCCCGCTCGTTCACTAAGCGCTTGACCTCGACCTTCTCTGCGCCGAAGTTGATGAGCAGTGCAACGCGGAACCTCGACGCCCTGAGGTAGGAGAGCGTCTGGATGTAGTCCTCCGGGAGCAGTTCCTTCCGCGCCTTGATCTCCACTATGCAGTCGCCGGCCACGAAGTCAACTCTCCGGGTGTCAATCTGTCGGTCTTTGTAATAGACGGGGATCTTCTCTTCCCGGACGAACTCGACGCCCGCCGACTGGAGTTCGAGCGCGAGCGCCCGTTGGTAGACCACTTCCTGGAACCCGGGCCCGAGTTCCTTGTGCGCTTCGATAGCCGCACCGATGATCCGGCCGGTGTTATCATCGAAGTCATAGCCCTTGGTACTCATCGGTGCAGCCTCCTTGTGTGAGGATGTGGCCGTCGTCTTGAATCGCGAATGACGCGAAGCGGTCGAAAAGCGCGAAAGAAAGTCCTCGTGCTCCACCGGTTGTTCGACTACCTGCAATCGGCTACTTGTTCCACCATTTCGCGGCCTTCGGATGCCTTCGCGTCATTCGCGATTCAGCACCCCCTCCGCGCCTCCGCCATGTACGCATCCAGGTTCTCGACCGGGGTGCCGGGGACGATCGGGCTGCCGTTCGCCAGGACGAAGGGGCCGTGCTGTGCAGCCCGGAACTGGCGGCGGACCTCGACGCGTATCTCATCCGGCTCCCCGAGGCGCAGGAGCGTGCTGTCCAGGTTACCGAACAGGCAGACCTCCGGGCGGAGCGCCTTGCGGATCTCGACCGGGTCGAGCGTGAACGTCTTCTTGCTCTCCTCGATCATCAGCCCGGCCATGTCGAGGCTGTTGATCAGCCGCATGTTCGGGCGCACGTCGCCGAGCCAGTAGCCGATCGGGAGCAGGCCGATCTTCCGCACCTCGGAGTAGAACCACCGCTTGGTGTCCCCTTCGAGCCGCTCGTGCATCGAGGGGGAGATATTGTCGAGGCTGCCGGGAAATCCCTCGGAGAAGATGTAGGCATCGGCGCCGCACGACTTGGCGGCTCGAACGTCGGTCAGGAAGCGCTCGCAGTCCTTGTATATGTAATACGCGATCAGGTCGGGCTTGTCAGCGCAGGCGATCGCGGTGTCCTCGAACGACCAGCCGTGGATCCACGACCCCGGCGCGCCGTCGTTGATGGCGATCAGGGGAGTGTCGGACCGGTCTGACCCGTCTGACCTGTCGGACGGTCCGGAGAGCATCCTCATGTGCTTGAAGCGGCCGGAGTCGAGGATGTCTTGCTCGGTGTGGGCGATGGCGGCGTAGAAGTCGTCTATCTCGGCCTTCGACTCGAGCTCGAGGGTCGGACCCTCGCCCCACCAGGGGAGGTCGCCGTAGTCGTCGAGGCCGTAGTCGTCGCGGATCTCGATCCAGCGGGTTCCGTCGGCGCTCGCGAGCAACGCCTTGCCGTCCTCGACCTTGCGCGCGCGGTCCCAGAAACCCCGCCATCCGGCCGAGCCGAGGTGCATCCAGTCCGGCTTGAACCGCTCATGGAAGGCCCGCTCGATCTCGGCCAGCTCGCGGCCGCCCTGGTAGTACTGGAACTTGGGGTGCTGACCCGCGAACTCGACCTTGTAGTCGCCCCAACTGTGGAGCACGACCGGCGGAGGGATGACGGATTCGCCCGAGAGTGCGCGGGTCATCCGGTCGCGAGAGGTCACTGAGCCCACCAGGTGTTCTGAAGGACTCCGATGAGTTGGGAATACTCGGCCGTCGCGGGGTCGAGCGACTGCACTGAGTTGCGCTGGGCGTCGGCCACAAACCCCACTTCGGAGGAGTCCCCATGGAGGGCCCTGATCGTCAGAAGCTCGAGGTCTTCGGACTTGGAGCACGCCTCTCGCAGCACGATCAGCGACCCTCGGACGACCGCGTCGGCCCGCTGTTCGCGGGACGGTTCCGGCATGGTGAACGTGATCGCGGCCGAACGGTTTCGCGGGTCGAACGCGATGCCCGTGACCTGCAGGCCCCTCCGGGTCAGCACCTCGGAAGCGTTCATCGCCTGGAGCAGAGCGTTCTCGCGGGCTGACATCAGGCCGATCGGCTGACGGGCGGGCGCGGGCGGCTCCGACTCCGGCTCACCCTCCGGAACGGTGCTGGGGATGTGGACCACCTGAGGGTTCTGCGCGGGAGGCGCGGCTCCGGGCTCCGTGGACTTCCTCTCGGGGAAGATCATCGGCCAGACGGCTGTTATTAGCAGCAGCAGGCCGATCGCCAGAGCCGCTTCCAGCAGCACTCGCTTTGCAGTCCCGATCATCTCCGCGCGGCGGTCGTGCCCGGCACGGCGATCGTCCGGACGGTGGGCGATGATCCCCTCCAGTTTGGCGCGGTCCGCCTCGTTGTCCGGGTCGAGGTCGAGGGCCAGCTTGTACCAGTGAACCGCCTCGCTCGTATGCCCCTGCTCGCGGTAGATATCGCCCAGAAGGGAGTGGGCGGGCGCGCAGTCCTCGTCGAGGGCGAGGGCGAACATGCACTTGTCTATCGCGGCCTGCCATTCGCCGCGCAGGCGGTAGAGGTTCGCGGACGAGAGGGCGGCGTGAGTATCATCGTCGCAGGCGGGCAGCGAGGCTCCGCACTCGGTGCAGAACTTCGCATCGGGAGCTGTCGCGGCGGCGCATTTCGGGCAGGTGGACGTGAGTTCGTCGGACATGCGAGCCTACACTCCGCTGTGGCCGAATCCGCCCTCGTTCCGGACGGTCTCCGGCAGGGTGTGAGTCTCCACGAGAACGGCGCGTTCCACCGGCGCGACGACGAGCTGCGCGATCCGGTCTCCCCTGCGTATGGTGAACGGCTCGTGCCCGTGGTTGATCACTATCACCTGGATTATACCACGATAATCGGAGTCTATCGTACCGGGGGAGTTGACCATGCCGATTCCGTGTCGGAGGGCGAGCCCGCTTCTGGGCCGCACCTGCGCCTCGAATCCTGAGGGGATAGCGATGCGGATGCCGGTCGAGATGAGCCCGCGTTCGCCGGGAAGCAGCGAGACGTCATCGTCAATCGCCGCGAGGAGATCCATTCCCGCCGAGCCGGAGGTGGCGTACTCGGGCAGGGGCAGGTCTTCCGTGCCCGGCTCTCTCTGAACGAGGATCGTCGCGGCGCCGCTGGTCATGACCCTTTTACCGGAGAAGCCCGGGACGTACCCCGGGCTCTGTTGAACCTGCTCTGAGTGATCCCTCGCCGGCGGCTTGCACCGTTTAGGCCCGGGACGTCGGCAATTCGTTCGCTATGTCTGAGCGGCCGCGGCTTCCTCGGTGTCGCGCTCTTCCATCTCCTCGACGCAAGGAGGCTTCAGGGGCAGCGTGAAGATGAAGCTCGAGCCCTGGCCGACTTCGCTCTCGATCCAGATCTTGCCGCCGTGGGCCTCCACCAGGTGCTTGACGAGGTAGAGCCCGATCCCGGTCCCGCCGACCTGCCTGGTATCGCGGTTGTCTATGCGGTGGAACCTGTCGAACACCTTGGCGATGTGCTCCTTGGGGATGCCCATGCCCTGGTCCGTTACGCTCAGGGTCACGAAGCCGTCGGCGTAGGATCCCCTGATCGTGACCTCTCCGCCCTTGGGCGAGTACTTGATCGCGTTGTTGGTCAGGTTCGTGAGGATCTGGTCCACCTTGTCCTCGTCGGCGATGATGGTCGGGATTCCTTCCTCCAGCTCCACCTTCAACTCGTGCTTGTTCGTGTAGGACCTCTGGACGCTGATCACTTTCTCCACCAGGCTGTAGAGCTCGACTTCCTTCGGGTTGAGGTCGAGCGCGCGCCCGGCCTCGATGCGGGAGACGTTCAGCAGGTCGCTGATCAGGCGGGTCAGGCGGTCGCACTCGGTGTCAATGATCGTGTAGAACTCGCGCTGGGTGTCGCCATCGTAGTAGCCCTCGACGTCGGCGAGCAGGGTGGAGATGAATCCCTTGATCGAAGTGAGCGGCGTCCGCAGTTCGTGGGACACCGTGGAGACGAACGCGGTCTTCATGCGCTCGATGTTGCGCAGCTCCGTGATGTCGTTGAATATCGCGACGGCGCCCATGACCTGGCCCTCTTCGGACTTCACGAGGGCGGTCTGGAGCTGATAGATGTGCTCTACGCTCTCGTCCTCGGTGAGCAGGGATATCTCGCCCGCGGTCTCCTCGCCGCTCTCGAGCGCGGAGGAGATGATCTCCTTGCACTTCGAGTCCTCGATGATCTCGTAGTACAGGCGGCTGATGTCCTTGCTCTGGATGCCGAACATCTCGCGGGCGGAAGCGTTCGCCTGCATGATCCGGCCTTCCTTGTTGACCATGAGCAGGCCGGCGTAGACGCTCTCGATGATGTGCTCGAGTTCTTCCTTCTCCTCGACGACCTCGCGGAACATCTGCGCGTTCTGGATGACGGCGGTGGCGTTTCGCGCGAGGCGCTCCAGCAGGCGGACGTCTTCCTCGATGAAGATGTTCCCGTAGCGCTTGTTGAAAACGTGGAGGACGCCGATGGTGTTCGTCTCGATGACGCGGTTCTCTTCGTCGCGCTTCTCGACGACCAGCGGCACGCAGACGCCGTTGGTGACGTTCAGCAGCGCGACGTTCTCTTTCATCGTGCGCTCGTCGGTCAAGGCGTCATACAGGATGACCGGCTTGCCTTCCCTGAAGACCTCGCCGGAAACACCCTGGGTCGCCCTGACCCGGAACTTCCTTATGTCGTCGTCGGAGAGGCCGTACGCGGGCTTCGTGGCCACGAGTTCCCCGCGGTCCTTGTCGAGGAGCATGAACACGCACTTCTCTGCCTGCAGTATCGCGGCGATCTTGGCGACGAGCCTCTTGAGGGTCTCTTCGAGTTCGGTTATCGGCGCGGACTCGCCGGTTTCACTCGAACTCTTGATCCGCTGCTCGAGTTCCTTGTTCGCCTTCTCGAGAGCCGCGATGTAGCGAGCCTTCTCTTCCAGCTCCTTCCGAAGATGCTGGACCTGCGATGCCAGGTCCTCATGCTCAACCATTATGCAAGAACTACCTTTCAGTCCGGATCGGCGGATAGATGAACAGACACGCGGTCACACCCGATGATTATACCACACGGGAAAACCGAGGGTCAACCATCGTGCTCTCTATCCGGCCGTCGGAACCGCATATCTGGAATTCTCGTCCTATTATTATCATTGGCAATCCGCCGGCGCTTCAGAAGGTTAGGAATGTGACCGCGGCGGGAAAAATGTTAACGCTTCAGGAAGGAGATTCGGCGTCGGT